>JAFRYJ010000109.1 GCA_017437705.1 Lachnospiraceae bacterium | reverse complement strand
AGAGGAAGAAGCCTCCCGGGGGCAGTATGAAGATGATCATTGGTGCTATCACATTACCCGAATTGAGGGTCATTCCCATCCAGGTGCCGTTGCCGATGATCTCCCTGATCGTTCCCATTATGAACAGGACAACGGTGAAGCCGATGCCCATGCCGATACCGTCAAGTATGGACGGCAGCACCTTGTTCTTGCTGGCAAAGCTTTCCGCCCTGCCCAGGATGATGCAGTTAACTACTATAAGCGGCAGGAATATTCCCAGCGCGCTGTCAAGTGCGGGCACGAAGGCCTTTACGAGCATCTGAACGATAGTAACGAATCCGGCTATTACAACGATGAAGCAGGGGATCCTGACCTTGTTGGGTATGATGTTTCGAAGCAGCGAAATTACCAGGTTCGAGCACACGAGCACGAAGGTGGTAGCGGCTCCCATGCCCAGTCCGTTAACGGCTTCCGTCGTTACCGCAAGTGTGGCGCAGCAGCCCAGCACCAGTCTCAGCACCGGGTTCTCTCTTATGAGGCCGGCCGTAAATATGCTCCAGAGTGATTTTTCTTTAGCATCATTCATTTTACTCAGCCTCCTTTACCGCTTTATATATGTCTATGGCTTCGTTGACGGCGTTTGTCACTGCCTTTGAGGTGATCGTCGCCGCCGTTATGGCGTCTATCTCGTTGTCCGCGGAAGCGCCGTTCTTTACAACGGTGAAACCGTTCTCAGGCACAGCCTTTTTATACTGGTCCGTGAACTCGTCCTTCAGGGCTTTCTGGCCCATACCGGGAGTCTCGTTCTGTTCCGTTATCTTTACTCCGGATACCGCTCCGTCCGCGGATATGCCCGTCATGACGTTTACGGCTCCGCCGTAGCCTTTGCCCGATGTGAGGAATACATATCCGGTGCCGTTGGTGCTTTCGTAATATGTCTTCTCCTCACCGTTTACCGTAACTGTCTTCTCCGTAAAGCCGTCGGCCTCGGGAAGGACCTCGGCCCTGGCTTCGTTTTCCTTTTCGATCGCCAGGTCATTTATCCTGTCTGCTGTAATGCTGTTTACATAGGCCAGCACCGACGTGATGACGAGGGCGATGACCACCAGCACAAGGGCGGGTTTTAAGATCGTCTTTGCATTCATTTTGCTTCCGCCCCCTTTCCGGTCTTTTTAGTTCCGAAGACTCTGTTCATCGTGCCTCTGTCGATAAGAGGCGTCAGGATATTCATGAGTACTATCGAGTATGATACGCCCTCAGGCAGCGCCGCAAACGTCCTTATGCATACCGTAAGGAAGCCGCAGCCCAGAGCATATATCACCTTTCCCTTTATGGTCATGGGGCTGGTCACGTAATCCGTTGCCATGAAGATTGCACCAAGCATCAGGCCGCCCGAAAGGATCTGTACTACGGGATCCTGTCCCAGTGCAAAGGAGAACAGGAATACCGTGCCGATATATACAAGAGGTATCACCGCGGAGATGACCTTTCTGGCCACCAGGTAGATGCCGCCCAGAATAAGCGCCAAAGCACAGGTCTCACCGAGGGATCCGCCGTGATTGCCGAGGAACAGGTCCATATACGAAGGAACGCTGCCGCCGCCTTCGGCGATGAGGCCCAGAGGCGTAGCCCCCGTAACGGCGTCGATGCTGCTGTCGATCCACGCGAAGGGCGTGGGGAATCTGGTCATTGCCGAAGCAAAGGATACCAGCAGGATTATACGTGCCGTAAGGGCTGGATTCGTAAAGTTATTGCCTATTCCTCCGAACATCTGCTTGCAGACTACTATGGCGGCTACACCGCCTATGATGCAGATATATACCGGGATCCCCGCCGGCAGGTTGAATGCCAGGAGCAGGCCTGTTACTACCGCACTGAGGTCGCCAACGGTGTTCTTTCTCTTCATTACTTTTCTGGATATCCACTCAAACAGTACGCAGGATGCCACGCATGCGCATACCGTAATGATGCTGTCATATCCGAAATATATAACGGATGCTATGAGCGCAGGGATAAGCGCTATTATAACATCACGCATGATGCCCCTTGTGGTAGCCTGCGATGTCAGATGAGGCGATGATGACAGTATAAGCTTTTTCTCTTCCATTATTTCGCCTCCTTCTTTGCTCTGAGCATGCTCTTGCTAGTCCTGATGCTCTGGATCAGTTTCCTCTTGGCCGGGCATACGAACGAGCAGCTGCCGCATTCCATACAGGACATTATGTTGAGGGCATCAAGCTCCTCTATCTTGCCGTGGTTGATGTTCTGGTCCATCAGCACCGGGGCCAGGCCCATGGGACATGCATCCACGCATCTCGCGCATTTGATGCAGTCGCCCGGCGCGGCGTCCTGAGCCTCTTTTTCCGTGAGGAACAGGATTCCGTTGTTCTGCTTAAGGATGGGTGCATTCAGGTTGTTTACCGACATTCCCATCATGGGGCCGCCGTAGATGATCTCCGCGGGCTCCTCGGTAAAGCCTCCGCAGAATTCCGCCACGTCCTTTATGTATGTGCCGATGGGCACCTTTACGTTGCAGGGATTCTTTATGGCTCCGCCGTCAACCGTTATCCTCTTGCTGAGAAGGGGACGTCCGTCCTCGAGGAATCTCTCCAGATAAGCTATCGAAGTGATGTTCATTACCACAACGCCCACGTCTGAGGGAAGCTTTCCGGGAGGCACCTCCCTGCCGGTGCAGCTCTTGATGATCGTCTTCTCAGCTCCCTGGGGGTACATCGAAGGCAGGACCTTGAGCTTCACCAGATCGCCGTGCTCGTCGTCCAGCTT
>JAFRYJ010000108.1 GCA_017437705.1 Lachnospiraceae bacterium | reverse complement strand
GGAAAGGTCTACGACTGGAACTCGGCCAACCACAGGGAACTTATCGATTACTGGAAGAGTATCATCCGCGAGGAGCCGAAAAATGTGCGGGCCTACTTCTATCTGCTGGACGACCTTATTGACGACAAAAGGCTGAAGGAGGCAAGAGAGGTGCTCGAGGAGGCGGCGGCCCGCTCCGAGGACAGCCTCTATGAGGCCTACGCGATATGGATCGACGAGACGGAGCAGGGCTTCGAAAGTGTGAAGGACAGATACAGGGCACTGGCCGATAAATACAGCGGTGACTGGCGCGTTCTGTTCAATGTTGCAAATGCGTTTTCGACCTGGGAGTATTACGAAGATGCCATAGAATACTGGCAGAAGACCTTCGACGCAATGACGGTCCCCCGCTATACGGACCCTTTTGATGCCATTTACCAGTGCAGGCTTAAGCTGGGCGATAAAAAGGGAGCTGCCGCGGCCCTGAAAGCGCAGAAAAAGCTTTTAAAAGATGACTGGGGCGTCACCTACGGCAGCGAGGTAGATGAGCTGGACAGAAAGATAAATGAACTTGAAGGAAAATAAGAAACAGCAGTACAGCTCAGGCTGTACTGCTTTTGAGTTTTGTTATGGGATGAAGCTTATGCGGGCCATTTATCAGCAGCTTTCACAAAGCTTCAGCACCCTGTCGGCATAACGCTCGCCGGATATTTCCAGCTTCTGCCGCTGAAAGGCCAGCGCTTCCCGGATGATGTCATCATCCAGGGGACCAAAGAAATCCTCCATTTCGGAAATGATGCTTAACGCCTCCTGCTTAAGATCTGCTCTTTTTCCGGAGCTGTCCGTGATAAAGGGATCCTCCAGAAGCGATGCCGACTGCATGTTTCTGACGGCAGCCTCCTGGGCTTTCTTTCCGAAAACATAAGGGGGCCGGCAGGCCAGGAAAACGATCAGCAGATGGATGAATATAATGTCTGTTTTATTTATGCATTCGCTGTAAAGGGGGTTCAGGTCTATCATGCGCAGTTCGATATGGTCGATGCCGGACCTGAGATTCCGAAGGTCGTTGGCTCCCCGGGGCTTCAGCCTTACGGGGAGATAGAGCTCCCAGGGAGTCCGTATGAGACCGTCCGCAACAAGCTTTTCGATGCTGTCAATGTACGGAATCAGGTCCGAGTAATCCAGCACCGGCAGAAAATCGTTCCAGTAGCCGGCGCTGCTGCAGCGGAGTGATGCCGCCGTAACGGTCCGCCCGCCGTAGGTGCTGTGGACAACGGGGCTGGCCGCCGTCAGATAAGCGATGAGCCAGGCGTGTTCCAGACAGGCCGCCGCCAGCTTGAGGTACAGCCGATCCGGCGTTTCGCCGTACATTTCCGTTAAGATCTCAAGCGCATCATCTGCAAAGGAAAAGTTGAAGTGGATGCCGGAAAGGAGCATCACCCATAGGCCGTATCTATCCTTCAGATAATACCGGTAGTCCTCCTTGATCCGGTCCTCGCCCTCGAAGCGCGCCACATGGATCTCCGACTCCGAATAGATGGCCGGAGGATTTGAATAGTTATGCAGAGTTTCGCCGATGTCGAAAAGCTTTTCAAGTATGATCCCGCTGTAATGCTCCAGCATGGCGAAAACATCATCGATGCTTTCCGCCACGGGGGTGATGAGCTCCAGCTGGGATTCGCAGAAGTCCTTGGATATATGCGGATCTACCTCGAAGGGGTGGGGTGTCTGAGCGAGCCTGCCCGTATCCTTTGTGATCCGGAGGTTCTCCCTTTCGAGACCGAAATATCCTTTCATTAAAGTTATTAATGCGTTTCTGTCCATTTTAAGCAGCCTTTCGAAGATCGCAGCCGTCATATCCTATAGACAATTTAACGCATACTGAATCGGTAGGTCAATAGGCATATTGATGCGGATGTGATATACATTTATACTTAAATGGATGCCGGACGTAAGCAGATCATTTGAAACCGCGGAGAAGAGACATGAGAAGAAGAGACAGAGAAATAACGGATCCCCTTGTGATGATGGACATAATGGACAGGTGCGACTGTGTGAGGCTGGGCCTTACGGACGGAAACGAAGCCTATATCGTTCCGCTGAATTTCGGCTGGAGCGGCGATCCCGAGAAGGGATTCAGGCTGTATGTGCACGGAGCGAAGGAAGGCCGGAAGATCGAGCTGCTTAAAAAGGATCCAGCGGTCACCTTCGAGATGGATACGGATCACGGCCTCATCGAGAAGGAAGACGGGTGCAGCTTCAGCTTTCATTACAGCAGCATCATGGGCATGGGACGGGCGCGCTTTGCGGAAGGAGAAGAAAAGGCAGACGGCCTTATGCAGATGATCAGGCATTACACGGGCCGCAGCGATGTGCCTTTAAGTGACAAAGTGATGGATCATACCTCCCTTATAGTTATCGAGGTCACGGATTGGACCTGCAAGAGAAGATGATGCTTTGGTCCGCCCATAGAATTCAGGATTATGCCCAAAAAGCATTTTTATGCAGCATCAATTGATTTAATTTGCAATTTATTCTTTATTTTTGCATAACAATGTGTATAATAGAAAAAGATAGAGGCGCGGGAACGATTAAAATGCGGAGAGCCGGCAGGCGTCAGATCCGTATTCCAGGCAATCCCGCCGAACTGTGGCTGCGGGCGCGGAGTCATGGTGGGCCGGCAGAGAATATCTGACGGACTGTCTGCAGGTTGCAGGAGTGCTATCTTTCTGATTTGTATTTGTCAGCAGGATATCTCCTTCTGGCTTTTTTTATTCGTTAGATGAATACAAAGCAGCTGCGGACCGACTAAAAAAACGGAGGTAAGGCCTATGGGTGAGCTTAATATCGGAGGGGTGCCGGTATCGGAACTGAAGGAGAGATACGGAACGCCCCTGTACATATTCGATGAGGCCATGATACGCGGGCGCATCGGTGAATTCCGGGAAAGCTTCGTGTCGGAGGAATTTGATACGGATGTCCTATATGCATCAAAAGCCTTCACCTGCATTCAGATGATAAAGATCATAAAGGATGAGGGCTTAAGTCTCGATGTGGTATCCGGCGGAGAGATCTACACGGCGCTGAAGGCCGGCATGGATCCGGCGAAGCTTTTCTTCCACGGCAACAACAAAACGCCGGAGGAGATAGCCTTTGCCTTGGATAACGGCGTCGGCACATTTATTCTGGACAATATTCAGGAAGCAAAGGCCGTGGTGGAGGCCATGAAAGGCAGGGAGCAGACGCTGAAGGTGATGCTCCGCATCAACCCGGGGATCGACGCCCATACCCACAAATACGTGGTAACGGCCAACATAGACAGCAAATTCGGCATATCGGCGGAGAGCAAGGACGAGATCGCAGAGCTTGTGAAGATCTTCGATTCAACGGAGAACATCAGCTTTGAAGGCATCCACGCCCACATTGGCTCCCAGATCTTCGATAAAAATGCTTTCGTAGCGGAGATCGAAAAACTGTGCTCATTTATGAAGGATATGGAGCAGCAGTACGGCATCAGATGCAATGCGCTGGATCTGGGCGGCGGCTTCGGAGCACGCTACACCGACGATGATGCTCCCATACCGGTGCCGGAGGTGTGCAGCACTATCCTGGAGACCTGCTCGAGATGCAAAAAGGAGAATAGCCTCTCCTTCAGTAAAGTACTGATAGAGCCCGGCCGGAGCATCGTGGCCGAAGCAGGCTATACGCTTTACACCGTAGGCTGGACCAAGGAAACGCCCCATAAGAAATACGCGTTCATAGACGGCGGAATGCCGGACAACATAAGGCCTGCGCTGTATGGGGCGAAGTACGATGCGGACATAGCCAACAGGATGGGCGAGCCGAAAACGGAGGAGTACTGCATAGCAGGCAAGTGCTGCGAGTCCGGGGACATCATCATCGAGAAGACGATGCTGCAGCACCCGGAGCAGGGCGATCTGCTGGTGACATACACCACCGGAGCATACGGCTACGCAATGAGCATGAGATACAACCAGATCGGGAGACCGGCGGTGGTATTTGTGAATAAAGGAACCTCGAGACTCGCGGTTAAGCGCGAAACATACGAAGACATGCTGAGAGGCGAGATAGAATAGAAAGGGGATATAAAATGACTAAGATCAAGGGAAGTATCGTTGCACTGGTAACACCTTTTAAGGAGAGCGGAGCTGTTGATTTTGACAGCCTCAGGAACCTGCTGGATTTCCATATCGAGAACGGCACCGACGGCATCCTGGTGCTGGGAACTACAGGCGAGAGCTCCACAATGACCCACGAAGAGGATGATGCCGTAGCAGAGCTTGCCATCGACTACGTGGCAGGACGTGTGCCCGTTATCGTAGGCGCAGGTTCAAACTGCACAGAGACGGCTATGATGAAGGGCAAGAGATTCGCCAATATGGGCGCGGATGCGCTTCTGATGATCTCGCCCTATTACAACAAGGCAAACAAGAAGGGCATGCTCCATCACTTCACCGACTGCGCCGACGTGACGAAGTGCCCCATCATCGTTTACAACGTGCCCGGACGTACCGGCTGCTCTATCACCGAGGACGTGGTGGCTGAGCTTGCGAAGCATCCCAACATCTGCGGCATCAAGGAAGCCAGCGGAAGTATTCAGTATGCTTCAAATGTGGCAAGGTATATCAGCGACGACTTCGCGATGTATTCCGGCAATGATGATATGATCACGCCCATCATGTCACTGGGCGGCAGCGGCGTTATCTCCGTTCTGGCAAACATCCTGCCGAGGGAGACCCACGATATCGCCATGAGCTATCTCGAGGGCGATTACAAGAAATCAAGAGAGCTGCAGCTCAAGTATCTTGACCTGATCCACGCGCTGTTCATCGAGGTAAATCCTATCCCCGTTAAGGAGGCGATGAACATCATGGGCCTTAACGCCGGATATTACAGGATGCCGCTCTGCGAGATGGATCCCGCAAACAGGGAGAAACTGATGGCTTCAATGAGAAAGGTGGGCTTATGCGGATAGTAGTTATCGGAAGAGGCAAGATGGGCAAACTGATCAAGTCGACTGCCGAGGAGCAGGGACACGAGATCGTGGGCCTTTATGATATTGAAAATAAGGACGAGGTGCTTTCTGAGCCCTGTGATGTGATAATGGATTTCTCCCACAGGGACAATCTTCAGTGGGTTTCTGAGTACGCTAAAGATAAGGGCGCAGCCATAGTTTACGGCACCACGGGCCTGACGGATGAGCATAAGGCCATGCTTGCGGCAGCGGCTGAGGATGTTCCCGTATTCTTCGCGTCAAACTTCTCGCTGGGAGTGGCTGTTCTGAAGAAAGCTGTTGAGACGGTTGCGCCTGCGCTCCGGGATACCTTCGACATTGAGGTGATCGAGATCCATCACAACCAGAAGGCCGATGCGCCTTCGGGCACGGCAAAGACACTGGTGGAGGCCATCGATCCCGGCAATGAGTTTGAGAAGACCTACGGACGCGAGGGTATGACCGGCAAGCGCCGCAAGGAGATCGGTGTTCACGCCATCAGAGGCGGTACCGTTGCCGGAGAACATCAGGTGCTGTTCCTGGGAAAGGACGAGGAGGTCATCTTCAAGCACAAGGCCATCAGCCGCCAGATCTTCGTAAACGGCGCGCTGAAAGCCGCTGAATTCCTGGTTGGCAAAGAGCCCGGCATGTACGGCATGGAGGACCTGATCAAATAAGACAATAATATGAACAGACGGTACACATGCGGTGCGCGGCAGCGCCCGGTCCCGTTTCATGTTGCTGAAGGTTGTTTTTCAAGGCGGTGTTACTATGAGCAGAAGATCGGAAAAGGCGGAACGGAAGAAAGAAAAAAGAAAGAAGCTTATACGGGATGCGATACTGACGGCTGCATTCGGGGTACTCTTTCTGATCCTCGGCATCATCGGTCTGCGCTCGAACAGAGCAAAGTATTATGATTATAAGGAATCGACAGATATCCGCACGGTCGATGCGACCGTTGTAAGCAGGGAGGTCCACACCCGCAAGGACGATTACGGATATGAGGTATATTACTGGAAAGCCGATGTGAGCTATACCGTAGACGGCAGGGAGTACACCGGCACAAAGGAGTTTAGTACGGAAGTTTCGCCGGGGGATGTTAAAAAGATAGAAGTGTACCGTACATCAGAGGGAGAGTACAGGATCCCCGAAGTCGTGTCGGATACAACATATAAGATGTGGAAGATCTTATATATCGCGGTAACGGCCGTCGGAGCGATACTGCTGCTGATCAGCATCGTTGTCGTAGTTTCGGACAAGAATAAAAAGTGATCCGCAGCATTTTCCGGTGCAGTATTTGATACTTATTATTGTCATTGATCTGCAGAATTGATACAATGTTTTACAAATTAATTCATCATTATTGTCTTCATTTAATTTTATAACTATTTTTGGCATTTGTATTTTAATTTGATTTTCATTGCTATCCTTTTCTTCCTCTTTTTCTTC
>JAFRYJ010000107.1 GCA_017437705.1 Lachnospiraceae bacterium | reverse complement strand
GTGCATCCATCCGGGCTTCGGACTCACTTATTTCAACAAGGAGCTTACGGGTCCCGAGTATGCGGGAGTATTCAAGGAGAACGCCGAGGAGCTGGGCGTTGAGGCTCTTTTAGATGCAATGGTTCTCGACATGGATGCCGGTGCTCACACCATCACATGTGTATGCTCGGAGCACGGCATGACGAAGGTTGAAGCTAAGAGCATCATCCTTGCCATGGGCTGCAGGGAGAGAACGAGAGCGGCGATCCAGATACCCGGTACAAGGCCCGCCGGCATCTACACGGCAGGCGCGGCTCAGAGGCTCATCAACAGGCAGAATACAATCGTCGGCAAGGATATCGTCATCCTGGGCTCCGGCGATATCGGAATGATAATGGCCAGGCGTATGACGCTGGAGGGCTGCAAGGTCCGTGCCGTGGTTGAGATCATGGATTATCTGGCAGGCCTTACGAGAAACAAGGTGCAGTGCCTGGACGATTTTGATATCCCTCTGATGCTTTCACACACGGTTACAAAGATCGTAGGAAACGAAAGAGTGGAGGGCGTTTACGTAGCCGCTGTTGATGAAAACAAGAAACCGATCCCCGAGACAGAGGAGTTCATCCCCTGCGATACGCTGCTCCTGTCAGTCGGCCTCATTCCCGAGAATGAGATAACGAGAAAGGCCGAGATAGAGATGGCGCCCGTGACCAACGGACCGAAGGTGGACCAGCATATGGAGACCTCCGCAGAGGGCGTTTTCGCCTGCGGAAACGTGGTCCATGTAAACGACCTGGTGGACAATGTTACGGTGGAGAGTGAGAGAGCAGGCAAATATGCTGCCCTCAACGCACTGGGAAAGATGCCTGCAAAGAATGCGGCAGTTGAGACGATCCCCGGCGAGAACGTAAGGTACATATGTCCGCAGACCGTAACGCTTTCGGACGAGGACGAGACCGTAAGGCTTTACTTCAGGGTATGTGCACCGGATACGAACGTATTCCTCACGGCATCATCGGGCGGAAAAGAGATCTTCCGCAAGAAGGAACTCAGAGTAAATCCCGGTGAGATGTGCCATGTGGACATCAAAACCAAAGATGTGGACGGCGGAATAACCGTCAACGTGGTCAGGTAAGGAGGAGCAGAAATGGAAAAAGAGATCATCTGTACAGTGTGTCCCCTGGGATGCCATATAAAAGTTACCGGCGAAGGCGACAGGATAGATTCCATTGAAGGCTATACCTGCAAAAGAGGCGAGGTCTACGGCCGCGACGAGTTCAGCCATCCCGTAAGGATCCTCACCAGCACAGTGATGCTGGAAGGCGCCGATCAGCCCCTGCTGCCCGTGCGTTCGGAATCTCCGGTCCCCAAGGAGCTTCTTTTCGACTGCATTCAGGAGATAAGGAAGACCGTCGTAAAAGCTCCCGTAAAGAGGCATGATGTTATCATCGAGAACGTTTGCGGCTGCGGCGTCAATATCATCGCATCCGACACCGTAAACTGAGGCAAACGAAAAAAGTCATCCGCAAAACAGAATAGGGAATTATAAAAAGAGTCTCCTGTGATATACTTATCTCACAGGAGACGATTTTGTATTTGAGAGCTGATTACTAAAAACATCAAATTCCATTTAAGGAGGCATAAAGATGGCAAAAAGGATACTGGTATGCGAATTCCACGAGGAATCCTGCACCTTCAATCCCGAGATCGCGACGCTGGACCTTTTCAAAAGCGCCCTGTGCGCCGAAGGAGAGAAGGTATACGCGGCACATAAGAACATCCCCAGCGTTTATCACGGCATCATAGATGCGGTGGAAGAGGACGGCGGCGAGGTCATCCCCGGCATCGCTCTTTACTCAGGGTCAGCCGGCGTTGTTGCGGATGATGTTTACAACCTGCTGAAGGAAAGAACTGAGTATTATATCAAAAATTCCGGCGAACTGGACGGCGTGTTCCTGTCCCTCCACGGCGCTACCGTTACGGAGTCCGTAATGGACACCTGCGGCGACTATATCGAATTCGTAAGGAAGTTGGCAGGACCGGATAAGATAATTGCAGCGGGCTGCGACCTTCACGCCAACGTTACGGACAAGATGCTGGCGAACGCCGATGCGATCTGCTGCTATCAGACATATCCCCATGTGGATTTCTACGAGACAGGCCTGAGAGCCGGCCGTATGGGCATGAGGATCCTTGATGGTAAGCCCACCTACATGGCCGCGACCACGATCCCCGTGCTGGTGCCTGCATCGGGATTCTCATCACTGAGAAGCCCCTTCAAGGAGGTCATCGATTACGCCAACGCCCTTATAGCAGACGGTACGCTGCTGGATTATACCGCATCATACGTACAGCCCTGGCTGGATATCGACCCCCTGGGATCCACCTGCATTGCTATTGCCGAGGACCCGGACACAGCGTGCAAATACGCTGATATTCTGGCTGAAAAGCTTTTTGCCATCAAGGATGAGTGCTGGCCCGACTTGATGACGGTGGACGAGATAATAGATCTGGCAGAGAAGCCCGAGACGAAAAAGCCTGTGATCCTGGCTGATTCCGCAGACTCGCCCAACGGCGGCGCCGTAGGCGATTCCATAGTTGAGGCATTAAGGCTTTACGAGAGAGGTTCTTCGCTTAAAGCCGGCATGTTTGTTAAGGATCCCGAGACCGTGGCAAAGGCTTTTGAAGTCGGAGTGGGAGGAACAGCTTACTTTGAGATCGGCGGAAAGATAACTCCCGGCATGCCCGGTCCCCTTAAGGCAGAGGGCAGGGTAAGGATGCTGTCCGACGGCGAATTTCAGCAGGAAGGCCCCGCGGGCAAGGGTTTCCAGTGCCACGTGGGAAGAGCCTGTGTAATAAGCGTGGGCAATACCGATATCATGGTATGCGAGAAGCCCATGTCTTCGGGTGATCCGCAGATCCTGAGGCACTTCGGTATCGAGCCGAAGCTCTACGACCTTATAGTAGTTAAGGCGAATACATCATTCCTGGTACCTTACGGTCCAATCGCGGGAACGGTCTGCTTCGCAGATACGCCGGGTGCAGGCGCACCCAACCTGAAGAGATTTGAGTGGAAGAATCTCCATAAGAATTTCTATCCCTTCGATCTGGATCCGGAGTATAAGCCGCCGAAGGCGACGGTACGCTAAAAAAGAGTTTGATGAATAATTACGGATACCGCTCGCTGCTGCGCAGAGGCGGTATCCGTAATTTTCATCAACTCTTATAAGGACTGAACTGGAAGATCCAGGCTGAAAAGGCTTGTCGCCGGCTGCTTCGCAGATGCGGCGGCGGAGTTTGTTTTCCGGTTTAAAATGTTTACGGGCAGAGCCGTACCCTGCCGCCGTCGGCAAGGATCGTCTCTCCGGTGACTCCGTCAGACATTGCCGAACAGAGGAACAGAACCGTATCTGCCACATTTTCGGGCATGATAAGCTTTTTCAAAGGCATCTGTCCCAGATAATGCTCTGTAAAGACGTCCTCCCCGTAATAGTCCTTCATAAGTTCTGTAAGCACAGGGCCGGGCGCAACAGCATTTATGTGGATGCCTTCAGACGCGTACTGCTTCGCCATGAAACGGGTCAGGCTGTCAGCGGCGCCCTTCGTTGCGTTGTACTTTACGCCGGCGCCTCCGCCGGAAAATGTCCCGCTGGTAGTAATGTTGACGATCTTGCCGTATCCGCGCTTTGACATATCCTTTATGGCCGCCTCATTGAGATAAAACTGGGCCAGCAGATTGACCTCAAAGCACTTTATCCAGTCGAGATACGATACGGCGGCATTATTGACAAGGATATCAACGCTGCCGAAACGGTTTACGGTCTCTTCGATAAGCTTATTGCACTCGTTTTCATCGGAGATATCACAGTGCATAAAGACCGGACGGTTGTCGGGGATATCCGTAAAGGCGTCCAGGTTTTTGGCGACTTCATCGTCCGGAAGGATATCCGCGATGATAACGCGGGCTCCCGAAAGGGCGAGCCTGTGGACGATCTCAAGGCCGAGACCGCGGCCGCCGCCTGTAACTATGGCGTTTTTGCCGGAATTATCTATTGCATACATGATACACACCTCATTTCAGATAAAAGCTGTTGACACTGATGCTGTTTGCATCATTATATAATGCATTTTATGCTTTGAATACCCCGCAGGGGTCCGGCAGCGGGTCATTTTGCCGGAGGAGATATGAATATCAACAAAATCATGTGGCACAGGTCCAGGGACGATCTGGTAAAAGCGGTAACGGAGCTGGGTTTCCCAGAAGAACTGGGAAATGAGATCGCTAAGAACCTGGGAAGTCCCAAAGCCATGGACCGGATGACGGTCTATCTGAATAATGTTAAGCCTCAGAAGGTCGAGATCGTGGTGGATGAGATGCTTGCCATCAAGGAAGAGATCGAAAACTGGCGGAAACGGAAGGAAGCCCGGGAAGCATCAGCGAATTATTACGCCATGCGGTACGAAGACTTCTGGGATGATGAGGACGCATAAAAAGGCCATGCAGCGGGGGAGACCCCGGTGCATGGCCTTAACTTAATTCTTAATTCTGATACTGCATCATCCGATGCTGTCGAGAGCGTTCTTTACGTCCTCAAGGATATCGTCTACATCCTCGATGCCGACGGACAGACGGATAAGGTCGGGACCTACACCGGCTGCGATCAGCTCTTCGTCCGTCATCTGACGGTGGGTGGATGATGCGGGATGAAGCACGCAGGTATGAGCATCGGCCACGTGGGTGGCGATCATACCGATCTTCAGCTCCTTCATGAAGGCTTCCGCAGCGGGACGTCCGCCCTTAACGCCGAAGGAGATGACGCCGCAGGTGCCGCCCGGCATGTATTTCTTTGCACGCTCATAATACTTGCAGGAAGGAAGTCCGGGATAATTTACCCAGGTGACGTTCTCGTGCTGTTCGAGCATCTCTGCCACCTTCTGGGCATTTGCGCAGTGAACGGGCATCCTTACAGCCAGGGACTCGAGACCCAGGTTCAGAAGGAATGCGTTCATCGGAGCCTGAATGGAGCCGAGGTCACGCATCAGCTGGGCCGTAGCCTTCGTTATAAATGCGCCTTCAAGACCGAATTTCTCCGCATAGGTGATGCCGTGATAGGACTCGTCGGGTGTGGTCAGCCCCGGGAATTTGTCGGCGTGGGCGAACCAGTCGAACTTGCCGGAATCAACGATGCAGCCGCCTACTGTAGCATCATGACCGTCCATGTATTTGGTTGTGGAGTGGGTAACGATGTCGGCACCCCACTCGATAGGACGGCAGTTGATAGGTGTTGCAAACGTATTGTCGATGATCAGCGGAACACCGTGGGCGTGAGCCGCGTTGGCAAAACGCTCGATATCAAAAACTATAAGCGCAGGGTTTGCAATGGTCTCGCCGAAAACAGCCTTGGTGTTGGGCTTGAATGCGGCTTCCAGCTCCTCGTCCGAGCAGTCGGGATCAACGAAGGTGAAATCAACGCCCATGCGGCGCATGGTAACATTGAACAGATTGTAGGAACCGCCGTAGATAGTGGATGATGAGATCACATGGTCGCCGGCGCCGGCTATATTGAATACCGAGAAGAAGGTAGCTGCCTGGCCCGATGATGTGAGCATTGCGGCGGTGCCTCCCTCAAGAGCGGCGATCTTCGCTGCCACGTTGTCGTTGGTGGGGTTCTGAAGACGTGAGTAAAAATAGCCTGATGCCTCAAGGTCGAAGAGCTTGCCCATATCTTCCGAAGTGTCGTACTTGAAAGTCGTGCTCTGGACTATGGGTAAGAGCCTGGATTCGCCGTTTTTAGGCACATAGCCGGCATGGATGCATTCTGTGTTCTTGCGCATTGATGTTACCTCCGTATTTATTCTTTATAAGAGACGTTCTCTTTTGGGGATCAGATATTCTGTGCATAATTATGCATTGATATCGTAACATTAAGAGTATACAGTATTTTTAAGGGAAAATCATTAAGAATTATTCGCGGAATGAAAGGAGCATGATATGGAATACAGGAGATTCGGCGATACATATGTGGTAAGGCTTCAGAAGGGCGAGGAGATAGCATCATCACTGGCGGAATTATGCAGGAATGAGGGCATTAAGCTGGCGGCTGTGGAAGGCATCGGCGCAGCGGACCATCTGGTTATAGGCCTCTATGATGTAGGCACCCGCGTCTACCACAAGACCGAGTTCAACGGGCCCATGGAGATAACATCACTTCTCGGGAACGTGTCCCGGAAGGACGGCGAGGTGTACCTGCACCTGCATATAAATGTGTGCGATACAGAGATGAACGTTATCGGCGGCCACATGAACGAATGCAGGATAGGAGCTACGGGAGAGATATTTATAAGGGAGATCCCAGGTGAGGTGGAGAGATTGCTGGACGAGGAAGAGACAGGACTGAATCTGTACAGGTTTTTGTGATGAGATCCTCTTATGAAAGTGCTTGCAGCATAACGAATTAATAGTTATAGGTGTTTACCTGTAAAAGAAGGCGTTAAAATGTGGACCGCAATGGCTGTCCTGTCCGCGGTATTTGAGGGTCTGACATCAATTCTTGCAAAATGAGAGATCAAAAAAACGGACGCTGATGTGGCAACTGCGATCAGGACCTTCATGGTGCTCGTGATGGCATGGCTGATCGTTCTGATAAGGGAAAACAGAAAAGCCTTGCGGTGGAAACCCGTTGAATTTATGAACAATATACTGTACAGTATTATTGACAGGATCTGAAAGGAGGATCAGTGATGCTGGCAGCTAATTATACAACTGTAAGAAACAACCTTAAGGATTACTGTGACATGGCTACCGACAAAGGTGAAACAGTAATCGTTACCAGAAAAGCTGACCGCAACGTTGTTATACTCAGTCTTGACCGGTATAACGAAATGGAAAAGCAGCTGCGTAATGCACAGTATCTGGAAAAACTTGATCGCGGATTCGAACAGCTTGAAGCAGGCAAGGGTGTTGTTCACGAGCTTATAGAGGAGTAGTTTATGGAAAAAGTCTGGTCAGATGATGCCTGGGAGGATTATCTTTACTGGCAGACACAGGATAAAAAGACTCTTAAGCGCATCAATGCATTGATCAGGGACATTGAACGCAACGGTTTTCAAGGTATCGGCAAGCCGGAGCCGCTTAAATTCCGGCCCGGATGGAGCAGAAGGATCGACGACAGGAACCGTCTTGTTTATGACATCAGAGATGGGAAAATGCTTATTGTTTCCTGCCGGGGACATTATGAAGATTGAGGCAGTAGTGGTATTTATTAATTAACCAGTAAAACATACAAGTATTAAAATAGGGAGCATCATGATGTACAGAAAAATAGTAGTTTATTTGTTGTGTTTTGTTTTATTCTTCACAAATACGGAAGTTGCTTTTTCAAATCCCAGAGAAGAATTAACTCTCAGTGACGAAATAGTTCTGAAAAACACATTTGAATTCATAAAAAATGAGATTATCTTCAGTGTTGAAGATGGCACTGAAGATAATAATGCAAAAGAGGAAAATCCTGAAATAGTAATTTCGGGCAGCTGTGGGGATAATGCCACATATACTTTGTATAAAAATGGACAGTTGGTGATTTCTGGACAGGGGGCCACATATGATTAC
>JAFRYJ010000106.1 GCA_017437705.1 Lachnospiraceae bacterium | reverse complement strand
TCGTGACAGGCATCAGGATCTCCAGAAAATGCCTGAGGATCGTAAAAGAGAATATCTGGTTCGCCATCGGCGTGAAGCTCGCATGCCTTTTGCTGAGCGCCCTGGGCATTGGAAATATGTGGCTGGCGATCTTCGCAGACGTGGGCGTAATGGTGCTGGCGGTGCTGAATGCAGTAAGGTGCCTGATCGTCAGGAAATGATCTCCGCAGGCTCTGCCGGAACAGGATGGGGAACCGTGCCGCAAATTGTATTTGTAAAAACAATTGAGTGTTACGAAGATTAATGTTAAAATTAAATGTCTATAATAATACACATGGAGGTATACTACATTGGGCGACGTAAAACAGACAAAGATATTCAGGTCACCTTCCCGTTATATCCAGGGAACTAACATCATCCCCGAGCTCCCCGATTATCTTGCAGGAATGGGCGACAAGCTCCTTCTCCTCCTGGATCCCGGAGTAGCTGATATCCTCAAGCCTCAGACAGATGCTCTTCAGGCAAGAGACGACTATTCAACCGACGTTGTTGTTTTCGCAGGCGAGTGCACAATGCCCGAGATCGAGCGCGTAGGCGCAATCTGTAAGGAAAAAGGCATCAATGCCATCGCAGGTGTAGGCGGCGGCAAGACCATCGACACAGCCAAGGCTATTGCACATTTCAACGACCTTACACTTGTTATCGTTCCTACGATCGCTGCTTCGGACGCACCCTGCAGCGCTCTTTCGATCATTTATCATGATGACGGAAGTCTTGATCAGCTTCTTTGGCTCAAGGCTAATCCCGACCTCGTATTCGTAGACCTTGCCATCATCGCAGGCGCACCTGCAAAGTATCTTGCAGTTGGTATCGGCGATGCTACAGCTACATACTTCGAGATGAAGGAATGCTACGCAAAGGATGCTGACAACTTCACAGGCGGAAGGATCACCCTTGCTGCAAAGGCTATCGCAGAAGAGTGCTATAAGACCATCATCAAGAAGGGCTACAAGGCTTATCTTGCAAACAAGAACCACGTGATCACAAGGGATTTCGAAGATGTTGTTGAGGCTAACATCCTCTTAAGCGGTGTTGGTTTCGAGAGCGGCGGTATCTGCGCAGCTCATCCCATCAATAACGGCGTAAACGAGCTTCCTCAGACCCACGGACATATGCACGGCGAGAAGGTTGCATTCTGCCTTATCGCCCAGCTCGTTCTGGCTCAGGAGCCCGACGAGACCATCAACGAAGTTCTCGACCTGTTCTACAAGGTTGGTCTTCCCATCACTCTTGAAGACCTCGACATCATCGATATCAAGAAGGAAGAACTGGATCTGATCGCCATGATCGCATGCGGAGATCCCTGCACACATAACCTTCCTCTTCGTGTTGATGAGGGCAGGATCATCGGCGCTGTTATCACAGCTGATGAGATCGGTAAGAGATTCAAAGCTGCTCAGGAGAAATAATTCAGCAGCATAAAACTGAATAGCGAACCATATGAGGACGCCCTGCTGAAATAATGCGGGGCGTCTGTTTTTTTTGCGAAGTTTTGTTATAATGGATATCAGATTTATGCAAGATCTTAAAGGAGACTCTGACATATGAAGCTCGGTATCGTAGGCCTGCCCAACGTAGGCAAAATCACACTTTTCAACTCACTTACAAAGGCGGGGGCGGACAGCGCCAATTATCCCTTCTGCACCATAGATCCCAATATCGGAGTTGTAGCGGTTCCGGACGAGCGTCTCGACGTGCTCACGAAGATGTACGATTCCGCAAAGACCGTGCCCGCAGTAATAGAATTCGTGGATATCGCGGGCCTCGTAAAGGGCGCGTCAAAGGGCGAGGGCCTGGGCAACCAGTTCCTGGCAAATATCCGCGAGTGTGATGCCATCGTCCACGTTGTAAGGTGCTTCGATGATGACAACATCATCCATGTGGACGGCTCCGTGGATCCGGTAAGAGACATCGAGACCATCAATCTGGAGCTGATTTTCTCCGATCTGGAGATACTGGAAAGGCGCTACGGCAAAGTGGCCCACGCGGCAAAAAACAACAAGGATGCGGCGAAGGAGGCGGAGCTTATAAAGGCGCTTCAGGAGCATCTTGAGAACGGCCTTTCCGTCAGGACCTTCGAGCCCGAGGACGACCAGAAGGAGCCGCTGGATTCCTTTACGATGCTCACGGGAAAGCCGGTCATCTATGCTGCCAACGTGGCTGAGGAGGATCTGGAGGACGACGGAGCAGGCAATACCTACGTGCAGGAAGTCCGCAAATGGGCGGAGCAGGAGGGCTCCGAGGTCTTTGTCATCTGTGCCCAGATCGAGCAGGAGATGGGCGAGCTTGATGATGAAGAAAAGAAGATGTTCCTGGAGGAGCTGGGCGTGGAGAAGTCCGGCCTCGAGAAGCTCATACAGGCCAGTTACAGCCTTCTGGGACTCATAAGCTTCCTTACGGCAGGGCCCAAGGAATCCAGGGCGTGGACCATCAAAAAGGGCACCAAGGCGCCTCAGGCTGCGGGAAAGATCCACAGCGACTTCGAGCGCGGGTTCATCAAAGCAGAGGTGGTTTCCTACGACGACCTTATGGCATGCGGCAGTGAAAAGGCCGCCAGAGAGAAGGGACTTATCCGCATCGAGGGCAAGGATTATGTCATGAAGGACGGCGATATCGTCGAATTCAGGTTCAATGTCTGAGTTTAGTCGGTAAATTCAGACGGTTTATGCCCGAAACAGTTGTGTAAATTGCATAAAAATCAAATGTTATCATATAATTAACGGAAATCTTGTGGAGGTTTGAACAATTATTTAAAATCATCCACAACATATAGGATACTTACAAAAGGACCCGCTTTCAGGCGGGTCCTTTTTCTGTGATTTTCACCAATAAAATTAATAAAAATTTAATATTTTTTGAGCCAATAAATCCTTGCATCACATGGCGAATTACTATAATATATGCATATAGGTGGAGCAAAGTGGCACATAGTGGTATAAAGTGGTTTTTCAGCCGGCCAAATGTGCCTTAGGAATAGATTCAGAGGGTTTTAGGATGTTTATCGGCGAGTATAACCATACGATAGATGCCAAGGGCAGAATGATAATCCCCCAGAAGTTCAGGGAAGGACTGGGAGAGTCCTTTTTCATGAGCAAAGGGCTGGACGGCTGCCTTGTTTTATATCCCGAAGACCAGTGGATCAAATTCGTTGACAAGCTGAACAACCTTTCGGACATCAGAAAAGACAACAGGGACCTTAAGAGGTTTTTCCTTTCCGGAGCATCGGACTGCGAGATAGACAAGCAGGGACGAGTGCTCATCACACCTACCCTCAGGGAATATGCCGGACTTAAAAAAGACATTGTCATCACGGGCGCATCGACCCGTATAGAGGTCTGGAACAGGAACAAATGGGACGACATCAGCAATATCGATGTTGACGATATGGACGATATCGCGGAGCGTCTTGCGGAGCAGGGCATCGACATTTAAGGAGCAGTCATGGATTTTGATCATATACCGGTCATGCTCCAGGAGACTCTTCAGGGCCTTAACATACGACCCGACGGTATATATGTCGACGGTACCGTGGGAGGCGCCGGGCATTCCCTTGAAATAGCAAAACGCCTGAACGAAAACGGCAGGCTTATAGGCATAGACCAGGATGAGGAGGCAGTTGAAACTGCTTCGGAGAGGCTTAAAGGCTTCGCAAATGCTTCGGTAGTGCGGAGCAATTATATTCATATGAGGGACGTGCTCTGGCAGCAGAACATAGAGCGCGTGGACGGCATCCTTCTGGACCTCGGTGTTTCATCCCATCAGCTGGATGATGCGGAAAGGGGTTTCAGCTACAACCAGGATGCACCCCTCGATATGAGGATGGACCAGCGGAAGGAAATGACAGCCGGCGACATCGTAAATACCTACGATGAAAGCGAATTGTACCACATCATAAGGGATTACGGCGAAGACAGATTCGCTAAGAATATAGCGAAGCATATAGTCATCAGGAGAAACGAGAAGCCCATAGAAACGACGCTGGAGCTGGCGGATATAGTGAAGGCGGCGATACCTGCGAAGTTCAGGGAAAAGGGCGGAAATCCGGCAAAGAGGACGTTTCAGGCCATAAGGATAGAACTTAACCGGGAGCTGGATGTATTGCGTGAGGGCCTCACGGACATGCTGGATCTTCTGAATGACAACGGAAGGATATGCGTCATAACCTTCCACTCCCTGGAAGACAGGATAGTGAAGGAGATCTTCAAAAACGCGGAAGATCCCTGCACCTGCCCGCCGGAGTTTCCCGTGTGCGTATGCGGGAAGAAGCCGCTGGGCAGGATGATCACCAGAAGGGTGATCACTCCCTCGGAAGAGGAGCTTGCGACTAACAAAAGGAGTTCAAGCGCCAAGCTGAGGGTATTTGAAAGACATTTTACGTAAAGGGGCTGCAGAATGAGCAGAGCGACCGCTAAGATAACAGGAACAGATTATTATGTACCCGGAAACGCCGTTCCCGTACCCGAGATAGAGAGGCCAGGTAAAGTCCTTACAAAGGAGGAGCTGGAGAGGCGGAGAGAACAGAAGGCACAGGCTGAAAGAAATAAGGAGAGAGTAATGAGGATCGATGTTACCTTCATGCTCCTTCTTGTAGGTGTATCGGTCCTTCTGTTCTTAAGCTGCATGTTCTATCTTAAGAAGAGCGCCCTCCTCAGTGAGAAGTCGAGGCACGTGGCGGCTATGGAGGTCGAGCTCAACGAGATCACCGATGCGAACATTGCAGCGAGAGAGAGGATCGATTCGACCATAGATCTCGAGATGGTCTATACAGTGGCAACGACAAAACTGGGAATGAAATACGCTGACGCGAGCCAGATCATTTATTATAAAAGCACCGGCGGGGACTACGTAAAACAATATCAGCCGATACCTGCCGATTAATTAAAGGAACGCCGGGAGGCGTTTCGGATAATACCTAAACTTACTTCGGGATGGAAAATATGGGAAGAAATGTAAGTGGCAGGGATGATCAACGGAGCAATCCAAAGCGGAAACGGCAGGTGGCTACCTTCAACCGTACAAAGCTTTTGATTGCTTTTGGTTTTATAACCGCTCTGATGATCGGACTTGTCGTAAGACTTTTATACATAAACAGGGCATACGGAGACACATATGCGAGAACGGTGCTGGACCAGCAGGATTCAAACAGCACCGTAATACCTTTTAAGAGGGGAGATATCCTGGACAGGAACGGCGTCGTTCTTGCCACCAGCGAGAAGGTCTATAACCTGATCCTGGACAATTACGTCCTCTCCAACAGCAAGGTAAACGAGGATGGAGACTGCATAGATCCCACCATCCGCGCCCTTCACAAGTATTTCGGCATATCGGAAGAAAAGATTAGAAGCGGGCTTCAGAAGGATCCGGACGACAGGTACATCATCCTTAAGAAAAGGCTCAGCTACGACAAATACAACGCCTTCTACGAATTCATGAACTCCGACAATGCGGACGCCCAGTACATAAGGGGCGTGTGGTTCGAGGAGGACTATCAGAGAAAGTACCCCTACAAGACAATGGCGTCAGACCTTTTAGGCTTTACGAATGCCGGCAATGTGGGGGCATACGGCATTGAGGAGTATTACAACGACGAGCTGAACGGCACCAACGGCAGAGGCTACAGCTACTTTGACGAGGGCACCGTTGAGAACAGGACCATATCGCCAATAAACGGCTATACCGTCGTGTCCACCATCGATCTTAACATCCAGAGGATAGCGGAGAAGTATGTGGGAGGCTGGTACGACAAGGTAGGAGCCCTGCATGCGGCCGTCATCATAATGGATCCCAACAACGGCGAGATCCTGGCCATGGCGTCCTACCCCAACTACGACCTTAACGATCCCAGGGATCTTTCAAAGCTCTACACAGAGGAAGAGCTGGAGGAGATGTCCGACGCGGAGCAGGTGAACGCGATGGCAGAGCTGTGGAAGAACTACTGCATCAGTGACATCTATGAACCGGGCTCCACCATGAAGGTGGTGACCCTTACCGCGGCCCTTGATGAGGCGGACATCAACGAGGATTCAACATTCTACTGCGACGGCGGACAGCAGATAGGCGATTCCTATGTGGCCTGCTCATACGCCTACGGACACAGGACCCAGAACATAAACGAAGCCATGGGCAATTCCTGTAATGATGCTTTCATGCAGATAGCGTTCGAGGTGGGGGCCCAGGAATTCTCCAAATACCAGAAGGCCTACGGATTCGGCTCCAGAACCGGCATCGACCTGCCCGGAGAGGAATCCGGACTCCTATACGAGCCCGACAACATGATAGATGTGGACCTTGCCACCAACGGTTTCGGCCAGAACTACAACATCACCATGGTGCAGGGCGCAGCAGCCTTCTGTGCGGCGGTCAACGGCGGCAATTATTATACGCCCCATGTAGTGAAGGAGATAAGATCGGAATCCGGCAGCGTAGTCAAATCGGTGGATAAGGAGCTTGTAAGGAAAGTCATTTCCGAGGCCACCAGCGACAGGCTGAAGGAATCCCTTCTCTATACGGTAGAGCACGGCCTCGGCACTTATGCGAGGGTGCCCGGCTATTCCATAGGCGGCAAGACGGGAACGGCGGAGAAGCTGCCCCGTTCGGCCAATAAGAAGCTGCTTTCCTTTGTGGGATGCGCTCCGGCCATGGATCCCAAGGTCGTGGTATACATCATCATCGATGAAGCAAAGCTTCCCGAATACGGCGACAGCTCCGTGCCCTGCGTGATCGCAAGGGATATATTCAGCGAGCTTCTGCCTTATATGCAGATCCATGAACCGGAGGAAACGGAGACGGAAACCGAATAAACAGGGGATCGGGGGTATCATATGGCTATAACAGGTCTTAATAAAATATTTGATCCGGTGGTATTCTGGCCCATGCTTATAAGCTTCATAATAAGCTTTATCGGCATGAAATTCGGCCTGCCCGTACTGAAGAAGCTTCATCTCGGCCAGTACGAGAGGGAAGAGGGGCCGGAGGCCCACAAGAAAAAGGCCGGTACGCCTACCATGGGCGGCATCATCTTTCTTATAACGTCAACGGTGACGGCTGTGATATTCCTCATTTACTTTGCGGCATCAAAGACAGATTACACAGGCTTCACAAAGATCATACCGGTGATGCTGGTGACCCTGGGATTCGGCGTTATCGGATTCCTGGACGACTTCATTAAGATCAAAATGAAAAGGAACATGGGCCTTACAAGCCTGCAGAAGATGGCGGGAGAGGTCATCGTTACACTGGCCTTTGTCATTTACCTGGTGGGCTTTTCGGGGCTCGGCACATATACGGTGATACCCTTCTCGGGATATGTATGGGATGCGCCTGCATGGTTCTATGTGATATGCATGTTCATCATTATCCTGGGAACGGTTAACGGCAGCAATTTCACCGACGGCCTGGACGGACTGCTCTCGTCGGTAACGATCGTTATCGGTGCATTCCTCATATACGCCGGAATCTGCGCAGGGAGCATGACCGCAGCATATTCGGCCATCATGACGGGAGCGCTCATAGCATTCCTGTGGTTTAATTCCTATCCTGCGAAGGTGTTCATGGGCGATTCCGGATCCCTTGCCATTGGCGGATTCGTGGCTTCGGCATCATATATGCTCCGCATGCCCATATTCATCGCGATCATTGCGGTCATCTACCTGGTGGAGATATTAAGCGTCATGATCCAGGTCGCATATTTCAAGAAGACCGGCGGAAAGAGGATATTCAAGATGTCGCCGCTGCATCATCATTACGAGCTTTCGGGATGGCATGAGAGCAAGGTGGTATCGATATTCACGATAGTAACTGTTATTGCCTGCATTATTGCGGCACTGGCAATGTAAGGTGAGATAAATGGAACTTAAAGACAAAAAAGTACTTGTTGTGGGAGCGGGTAAGAGCGGCATAGGCTGTCTCAAGCTCCTTAAACAGATGAACGCCGTTACGGTGCTCCTGGACAACGGAAAGGGCGCTGATCCCGATGCCATTAAGGCGAGGCTTAAGGACAACGGCCTGGATCCTTTCGGAACGGAGATAAGGACCGGTGAGCACGGAGATCTTTCAGGGATCGATATCGCGGTGCTCAGTCCCGGTGTGCCTCTCGATACGCCCCTTGTTGAAGATCTGAGGAGCATGAGCATACCGGTCTGGGGCGAGATAGAGCTGGCCTACAGATGCGGGCGCGGAACGGTGACAGCCATTACCGGCACTAACGGAAAAACAACGACTACGGCACTTACGGGAGAACTCCTGAAAACGGTGTACAATGATGTAAGAGTAGTCGGAAACATAGGTACCCCCTATACGGAGCACGCCTTCGATACCACGGATGAGTCCAGGATAGTCGCTGAGATATCCAGTTTCCAGCTGGAGACGGCGGATACATTCCACCC
>JAFRYJ010000105.1 GCA_017437705.1 Lachnospiraceae bacterium | reverse complement strand
TATGAACATAGATAAGATAGCCGAAGCCGTTAAGGCAGGCGTACGGGCGGCAGGCGGAACGCCTATCATGTTCCCTGCCATCGCAGTATGCGACGGCATCGCCATGGGCCATACGGGAATGAAGTATTCGCTTGTAACACGTGACCTTATCGCCGATTCAACGGAGTCCATGGTAATCGCCCATCAGTTCGACGGACTGGTAATGATCCCCAACTGTGACAAAAACGTGCCCGGACTTCTTATGGCTGCGGCAAGGCTCAATATACCCACGATCTTCTGTTCCGGCGGCCCCATGCTGGCAGGCCATCTGAGAAACGGTACGAGAACATGCCTTTCAACGATGTTCGAAGCAGTAGGCGCCTATCATGCGGGAACCATGACGGCAGAAGAGGTGGAGGATTATACGCTTAATGCATGCCCTACCTGCGGATCATGTTCAGGCATGTACACCGCAAACTCCATGAACTGCCTCACGGAAGCCATAGGCATGGCCCTTTCGGGCAACGGAACCATACCCGCTGTTTATTCCGCAAGGCTTCGTCTTGCAAAGCAGACCGGCATGAAGATCATGGAGCTTGTTGAAAAGGATATCAAGCCCCGCGACATCATGACGGAGGCGGCTTTCCACAACGCTGAAACAGTAGATATGGCTATAGGATGTTCAACGAATACGATGCTCCATCTGCCCGCTATCGCTCATGAGGCGGGAGTAAAGCTGGATCTTGACTTTGCAAACGAGATCAGCGGAAAGACACCTAATCTCTGTCACCTTGCACCTGCAGGCCAGACCTTTATGGAGGATCTGGACAGGGCCGGCGGCGTTTATGCAGTTATGAAGGAGCTTACGAAGAAGGGACTTCTCGACACGAGCCTTATCACATGTACGGGAAAGACAGTGGGAGAGAACCTGGAAGGCGTTTACAATTCGGATACAAGCATCATCCGTCCCATCGACGATCCTTTTATGGCTGTGGGCGGCATTGCAGTGCTCAAGGGCAACCTTGCGGAAAAAGGCTGTGTTGTAAAGCAGTCTGCAGTTGCCGAGAGCATGATGGTCCATGAAGGACCTGCAAGGGTTTTCGATTCCGAGGATGATGCCATTGCAGCCATCTACGGCAAGCAGATCAATCCCGGTGATGTTGTGGTAATAAGGTATGAAGGACCCAAGGGCGGTCCCGGCATGAGGGAGATGCTCAATCCCACATCAGCCATCTGCGGCATGGGTCTGGGCGATTCCGTTGCACTTATTACTGACGGCAGATTCTCCGGCGCCACAAGGGGAGCCTCCATCGGCCATGTGAGCCCAGAGGCAGCTTCAGGCGGAAATATCGCACTTGTTAAAGAAGGCGACATCATCGCGATCGACATTCCCGCACATAAGATCGAAGTTAAGATCTCCGACGAGGAGATGGAAGCACGCCGCAAAGAGTGGGTATGTCCAGAGCCCAGGATCAAGACAGGTTATCTTGCAAGATATGCAAAGCTCGTAACATCAGCCGATCAGGGCGCTATCCTGGAGGCTTAGGAGGCTTCAGATGCAGACCATATGCAGTAAACTTCTGTACTATTATCCCGGCGACGACAGCATCCTTGTGCGCCTTGCGGACGCGCTGGCAGATGCTGAAGAGATGCCGGAGAACAGTGCAAAGTGTAATGAGATCAGGAAAAGGATAAACGCGGAGATCCTGAAGATCATCGCCCTGTCCGACAAATACGGCATGGGAGGCAGCCTGTGGCATAACTATCTTACTTACGAGCTTATAAGTTCACAGAATCCGTTTACTCTTGCTCATGAGAGAAGGTCAGACTTTTCCGATTCCATGACAGATACTGCGGCCCGCGATCTGGCTCTTTACAGGAATCTTTTTCATTATGATCTGAGCAGGATAGGGACTGCTCTTGGGACCGGAGAAGCCATTATGCTGTCGGATTTCAGAATGCCAAGGCACGGTGAAAAGTCATCAAAGTATTCCATCGGCGATAAGATCTGTACAATGGCGACCGAGCTTGCAGCAGCACAGTCGGATGATGAATTCAGGAGCATCCTGTTCAGATTCTATACCGAAGACGGTATCGGTGAGCATGCTCTGAACAGATGTTTCAAGCTGACCGTAACGGGCGAAGAATACAGTATCGAGCCTGTTTACAATACCCATGTGATCACACTGGATGACCTGGTGGGATATCAGCTGCAGAAGGATGCCCTTGTAAAGAATACAGAAGCCTTCGTGCAGGGCAGGCCCGCGAACAACGTGCTGCTTTACGGCGACGCGGGATCCGGCAAATCCACCAGCATCCAGGCCATCACAAACATGTACTTTGACCGGGGTCTGAGGCTCATCGAGATACATAAGGACCAGTTCCGGTTCCTGCCGAAGCTTATCCAGGAGATCAAGGAGAGGAATTACAATTTCATCATATTTATCGACGATCTTTCCTTCGAAGATAATGAGACTGAGTATAAGTACCTGAAGGCCGTTATCGAAGGCGGCGCCGTGGTAAGGCCGAAGAACGTGCTTATTTACGCAACCTCCAACAGGAGGCATCTTGTTAAGGAGACCTGGAAGGACAGATCCGACATGGAATTCGAGAACGATCTGCATCATTCCGATACCATGGAAGAGAAGCTGTCCCTGGCGTCCCGGTTCGGCGTGGCCATTCATTTCCCGTCTCCCAACAGGCGGGAGTATCACAATATCGTGCTTACCCTGGCAGAGAAGGCGGGCATCGAAATGGACGAGGAAGAGCTTCTTAAAAAGGCTGATGCCTGGGAGATAAAGCACGGAGGAGCTACCGGCAGAGCAGCAAAACAGTTTATAGATTATCTTTCCGGAGATTCTTGAAAAGATCTATGAGCTTTGTTATAATTTAACCAATCTATTAATTTCACGGAGGAATTAAAAATGGAAAAAGAGAGAGCTCACAGCAAATTGTTTTATATAATTGCTATCATCACAGGACTTCTTCTTCTGGCTGCATCAGCAATGCTTATTTATAAGCTTGTAAAGAAAGAAGACGATTTCGACGATGACTTCGACGAGTTCCTTGACGAGCTTGACGATGAGTTCGATGATGATGTAGAAGCTGAATAAACTGAGAATAAGTGAAACGGCAGCATCCGCTGCCGTTTTATTTATGCAATTGTATATTTAAGCATCATTTTATAACGATAACCCGAGAGGATCATGATTTGAGAAAGAAAGAAATACATTCGGGAACCGTAAAAAAACTGAAATTTCCCAACAAGGGACTGATCTGCGACCTTGACGGCATCACCGATGCCGAAAGGAAGGAAAAGGGTGAAGAGATACCTTACGTTATCGTAAAGAACGTGCTTCCGGGACAGAGGATCACCTTTGCTGTTTCCAATAAAAAGAACAAAAGATATGAAGGCCGTGTGCTTGAGGTGCTTGAGAAGTCGCCGATACAGACGGAGGACTATTTCTGCCGAAACGGGGAACGCTGCGGCGGATGCAGCTATCAAACGCTTGCCTATGAGGAGCAGCTTAACCTTAAGACTTCCATGGTGAAAGACCTTATAAAGGATCAGGTAGATGAAGACGGCGGTATCTGGGAGGATACCGTGGAAAGTCCGGAAAGATCCGGCTACCGCAACAAAATGGAATATTCTTTTGGAAACGAATATAAGGACGGTCCGCTGATGCTGGGTCTTCACAAAAAGGGCAGCCTCTATGATGTTATCACCTGTGACGACTGCAAACTGGTAGATGAAGACTTTAACAAGCTGGTGAAGACCACGCTGGAGTATTGCCGTGATAAGGAACTGCCTCTTTACAACAAGATCATTCACGTCGGATACCTGAGACACTTTCTGCTTAGGAGAAGCGCCACGGACGGCGGACTACTTGTACATATAATAACATCGAGCCAGTTTGACCACGATTTTTCTGAGCTTGGGGAGATATATAAAGGACTCAATTTAACAGGACATATCGAGGGTTTTATCCACATCATAAATGACCGTGTTGCTGATACGGTGCAGTGCGATGAATATAACATCATTTTCGGCGCGGATCATCTGACGGAAGAGATACTTGGGCTTAAGTTCAATGTTTCCACATTTTCCTTTTTCCAGACGAATACGCGCGGCGCGGAAATGCTTTACAGCGTGGCAAGAGAGTATATATATGAGGCATCATCGGGCAGGAAAAGTACAGTCTACGATCTCTATACAGGCACCGGCACTATCGCTCAGATGATGGCCTCCGAAGCCGACCGCGTTGTCGGCGTTGAGATAGTTGAGGATGCCGTTAAGGCAGCCATGGAGAACGCCGAACTTAACGGTCTGGGTAACTGTGAGTTCATATGCGGAGACGTGCTCAATGTGCTGGATGATCTGAAGGAAAAGCCGGACCTGATAATACTGGATCCTCCCAGAGAGGGTATCCATCCCAGGGCACTCCAGAAGATCATTTCCTATGGTGTGGAGAACATCGTTTACATAAGCTGCAAACCGACAAGTCTAAAAAAAGATCTGCTGGTTATGCGTGACAATGGTTATACGGTAAGGAAGATAAGGTGCGTTGATATGTTTCCGTTTACAGGGCATGTCGAGACGGTTGTTCTTCTTTGTCGGAAAGCAGAAGAAGCCGATAGACATATTACTGTAGAATACTACCCTGAGGGCAGACATATGGAAACTGCTCCACTTGATGCTTCATATGGCCGGATCGCCAAGTGGATCGAAGAGAATTACAACGGCATGAAGGTTCATACCCTGTATATCGCTCAAGTCAAGCGCAAGTATGGACTCATCGAGCGCGAGAACTACAACAAGTCGAAGAACCCAGACGCAAAGGTTCCAGAGTGCCCTCCAGAAAAGGAAGAGGCAATAGTCGATGCGTTAAAGCATTTCCGTATGATCTGACACAAAAGCTGAAAAGGGCAACATCGGCATTGGCAAAGGCTTATCCGGGCAAAGATTTTTGAACAAATCAGAGCTTATGATGGATTTCG
>JAFRYJ010000104.1 GCA_017437705.1 Lachnospiraceae bacterium | reverse complement strand
TATTATCACCCGTTATATAGGTTGTCAACAGTTTTTTTGGTTTTTTTAAGGTTTTTTTGAAAGTCGCTTTACCACTGTAAAACAGCGCATTTGCGACGTCCCGAAGTGTTGAAAAACGTTAAGCTTTTCAGCAGGTTTTAACAGCAGAAGTCACTGAAAATATCAGGAGATTATGCGTCCCAGATCCCTTACTGCAGCCATCAGGAAATTGTTGTCGTAGATCCATGTGAGGACACTGCTTTTTTCGATCTGGTCGAATATGTATTTCCCCGCCGGTGTGGTCGGTATCATGGCTATCACCACGCAGGCGATCCACAGGATCAGCATGCCGCGGAGAAATCCCAGCAGCATCCCCCCTGTCCGGTCTACCCCATGGATTATCGGGACATCCCGCAGGAATTTCAGGAACATCCCTATTATCCTTATAATAATGAATATAACCAGGAAGATGATCAGCGCCGATATGGCGTTCATGATCATGATCGTCACCGAATTGTCCACGTAGTCACGGAAGCCCGTGCTCTCCATCATGTCGTAGACCTTGGAGTTGTTGTTGTCGTGGAGCACGTCTTTTGTATAGCCGGGCACCTCCATGCTGTCGATGGCTTCGGCCTGCTCGCCCTTGTTGTCGGTGTCTCCCGAGCCCATCACATCATTAACGGCGTCGTTTACCTTCTCGTATACGACGTCGTAGATACCGGTCTGCTTCAGGAGCTTTGTGCCGTAGGGCATAAGTATGTATGCCAGAGCGATCGCGATAAGCATAGCCCCTGCGGAATACACCGTCAGGAGCAGGCCCTTTCTGAAACCGATATACGTGCTCAGCGCCACTATCGCGATGCTCGCGATCAGAACATAATTGATCTCCATAGCTTCACCTAGTTGAGACGTATCTCTTCCACCTTTGATGATGTTACGATTATATACTCCCCTGCATTTTCCAGAGGGAGCATCTGCAGCAGCTGCTCGTTGAAGGTGTGCTCGAAACGCTTCTTGCCGCGGAAGTCGTAGATCGCGCAGGCGTTGTCGTTGTACATGATGATCTCCTGGTCCGAGCAAAGCACCGTATTATAATTGAAGTCCACCGTGAAGTCCGAATAGATGCTGCCGCTGGTCGTATAAACGATGACCCTCCAGGGGGCGCCGCTTCTCTGCGCGTCCTCGTCATCATCCTCCAGGACTCTTTCGTAATTGGAGAAGATGAATCCGGAATATCTGTCGTTGGAAAAGATGCTCTTGATCTCGGACAGGAATGTGGCCGACGCCGTCTCCTCCGCCGAATTCCTTACGCTGTAAATACGCATGCTCTTTTCGAACACCGCCGTCACCGTATCGCTGCCCGTGAATTTCAGGCTGCCGGTCAGCTCATCGTACCTGTAATCGCCGATGATGTTGTCCACCTGATTCTTACCGGCCTCTCCGAAATGATAGAACTTGAGGTCCGTCATTATCTGTCCGTTCTCGGTCTTCAGATAACCCACCGCCAGCTTGGTGCCGTCTTCCGAAACGGCTATCCTCTGGGGATAACCCGTTTTTTCGATGGTGGCCTTTATGGCCGTAAGCTCCTCGCCTTCCTTGCTGTAGGCATTTATGTAGCAGGCCCTTCCGTCGGACATGACTGCATAGACCACGCCCTGCCGCGCCACGCACAGATCCTCGATGGGGTACATGGTGCTGATGACGCCCTGCTGTCCATCCTCGTTGAAGATCCTGATGGAATTGGAGGAAATGTCGCCGATGGCCATGTATTCACCGCAGAATACCACCTTCGCCGAAGCCATCTCGTAGCTCTGGTTCCAGACGATATTCTCCAGATCCCTGGTGAAAGACGCGCCGTCCTTATTGTATCTGATAAGGCCGTTGTCCGTGGTCTGGTAGTTCACCGCCAGCGCATCCGTCTTCTCTACCTCGCGGACCACCGTGTAGTTCACGTATCCCGCGTTAAGGGAAATGATGCCGTAGATCAATATAATAAGAAGCGTTACCAGGCCTGCGCCTATGATGATCCTCGTGTTCCGGTCCAGACCCAGGAATCTTTTGTAAAGCGAAGGCTTCTTTTCCGCAGGCTTTTCTTCTCCCGCGGCTTCACTTCCGGGACTGTCGCTGCCGTCGGCTGCATCGGCCGAAGCCGCCTTGTCCCCGGTATCGGGATCGCCGGCATCAGCCTTATCCCCGGCCGCGTCCTTTGATGAGTTCTTCGACAGCGACGCCTTCGATATTGCGGCCTTCAGGGCTGCAGCCTTTGATTCCGTGCCGTCATTTGCCGAACCGTTCCCGGAGTCCTTCTCTTCCGAAGCTTCGTCAGCGCTCTTTTCAGCACCGTCAGCATCTGCCTCAGGCCCGGAACCCGGAACATCATCCGCTGAAAGCAGTTCGCCGTCCGCTTTCCCCTGCGCTTCCCGTTCTTTCTTTATTCTGTTTTCCTGTAAGATCTTTCTGATATCTTTCATCGGGATTTCCTGTTACATATCCGTCCTGCCTTCAAGGGCCCTCAGGAGCGTAACATTGTCAATATTCTCCAGGTCTCCGCCTACGGGCACGCCGCTGGCGATCCTGGTAACCTTAACGCCGAGAAGCTTCACGTTCTTGGCTATGTACATGGCTGTGGTCTCTCCCTCGATAGTAGGATTTGTAGCTATTATGACTTCTCTGACGCTGCCGTCCAGCCTCTTCATAAGCTCGCTGATCCTGATATCGTCGGGCATGATGCCCAGCGACGGGTTTATAACGCCGTGCAGCACATGGTACACGCCTCTATACTGGCCTGTCTTTTCGTATGCCATAAGGTCCCGGGGATTCTCCACTACCATGATGACGCCCTGATCTCTCTTCTCGCTGGCGCATATGGCGCACAGCTCCTGGTCTGTCAGGTTCAGGCACTTTTTGCAATAGCAGACGTTCTCCCTGGCCGTGACCATGGCCTCCGCCAGGTCCTTGACCTGCTCCTTCGGCATATTGGCTACTATATGATACGCCAGCCTCTGGGCGGTCTTCTCGCCGATCCCCGGCAGCCTCGAAAGTTCGCCGGTGAGCCGGGTCATCTGTTTAGAATAGATATCCATTAAAATCCGAAGCCTCCCAGGCCTCCCGTTATCTTAGC
>JAFRYJ010000004.1 GCA_017437705.1 Lachnospiraceae bacterium | reverse complement strand
ATTATCGCCCACCGTCTTTCCACCATCCGTGATGCCGACATGATCGTCGTTATGGATCAGGGGCATATAGTCGAGACGGGTACCCATGATGAGCTGCTTGAAAAGGGCGGCCAGTATTACAATATCTATACCGCTCAGTTTGAGGGGCAGCGGACTTGATTCATGCGGTACATCTTTCTCCCGGCCCCGCTGCGCCAGGCTTGAGAATGGTCTGTGTAATAATCAAATTTAAAGGACGTTTGAGAATATGCGTATGCTTTTATGCAGAAACTGCAAAATGGAGTTTTCTGACGACAACAATTTCTGTCCGTACTGCGGAGTGAAAGCGGATCCCGAGAGTTTAGCTCCGCAGCAGGCAGAGCCTGAAGAACTCCGGGAAGAAACATCACCCGGATACGATGCAGTGTCTCCGTACAGGGATGCTGCGGGATCTCAGCCTGAACTTCCCGTGGAAACGCCGGGGAAAAAGGCTGCGGTAAGTGCATCGTGGAAATGGTCTGCGATCCTTCTGATGATTGCACTGGCCGTGGTTACAGGCTTATTTATCTATGATCACAGCAATAATACTGTCAGGATAAGGGAACTGGAATTCAATTACAGGCAGCTTCAGACCAGCTATCAGAACATACAGAGTCAGTATGACAGCTTATACAATAATACTTCAGCAATTTCGGAAGAGCTGGATACGGTCAAGTGGGAAAGAGATGAAGCGCAGCAGCAGATAACGAGGCTGCAGCAGGAAAAGGATGCCGCGGTGCAGGAAAAGGAAAATGCGCAGGAAGGGAACAGCAGGTTTGAAGAGATAATATCCTGGGCGGCTTCACACAGAAAGGAATACAACAGCAGTTCCAATTATTACGCGGGTTCCAATACGATCGTTGTCAAAGCGGGTGAAACTGCAAAACTGAAAATAACGCGTAAAGAGAAAAACTGGGGATGGGTAAAATACGAAAACAGCAGTGTGTGTACAGCCGAGTGGACGAAGGAATGGGACGGCAGTGTCACGGAGGTAAATGTCAAAGGAGTTTCAGCAGGCATAACGGAGCTTGTTTTCAGCGAAAGCAAAGATGAAAACAGCACCCAGACAGAACGCTTCAGGGTTTTGGTAATAGTTTATTAAACAAAAGGGACCGGTACGGAAGTACCGGTCATTATCTGTTAATGTGAAATGAGATGCATCCCGCAGGGGATGCGCTTTTTATACCCGGCTGTGATCACATCAGCTTTTTGCCAATGCCCCAGGCAGGACCTATGCTTTCGCCTACGGTTCTGTAGCAGAGCATGGATGAATCAAAGATGATGGGCTTAAGCTTATCGATATCGATCTTGCCGTCCGTAAGCACTTCCTCATCGGCAAAGGTGGAGATGATCTCGGCAATGATGATGTTCTCACCGTATTCCTGCTTTATCTCAACAACCTTGCATTCCAGATAAACGGGGAATTCTTCAAAATAAGGCGCGTTTACATGGGGAGCCTTTGTGCAGGTCCAGCCGGTCTTTGCCATCTTTTCGGGATCCTTGTTCCCGGAAGCGATGCCCACGAAATCCGAGGCTTCGGCGGTGCCTTCAGTTGCGAAGCTGACAGTGAATTCCATATTCAGCTTTATGTTGTCGGTGGACTTGTGCGAAGAAAGCGCTATGCCTATGTTCTTGGGTGATACCTGTCCGCACCATGCGGCATTCATTGCATTGGGCTTCCCGCCTTCATCATATGTGCCGATGATGAAAACAGGCTGGGGAATAAAAATGCTGCCCGGAACGTATTGTTTCATAATATGATCCTCCTGTCTGTTATATTTATGCATCTGTTTTATTTATGCACATCATAACACAGACAGAGGCTTTTTGCATGTAAACAGGCCTGATCTCTGGTATAATCATCTTATTGACGGAGGATGGAAAGGATGATAAAAAACATTGTATTTGACATGGCGGAAGTGATGCTCCTCAACGATCCCGCCGATTATATAAGCACACTGGATATAGATCATTCGAAGGATGAGATGCTGAGGAACGCAGCCCTTGATATTGACTTTTTTGCTGACATTGATCAGGGCAGGATGCAGGATATGGCAGCGGGCATAGAAGAATACAAAAAGCGTTATCCCGACATTTCTTCAGAACTGGACGCATATGTAGCGGGTCCCTGGAGGGAGGGCGTATTCCTTGCCATGCCGGGAATGCCGGAACTGGTGGAACGTCTTAAAGAAAAAGGCTTCGGAGTGTATCTCCTTACAAATTTCGGCAAGACGGATATGGACTTCGTAAGAAGGACGCATCATTTTGAAGAACTGTTTGACGGTGTGCTGGTATCAGCGGAGGAGGGCGTCTGGAAGCCGGACCCGGCCTTCTACAGACTTCTTACGGAAAGATTCGGCATTGATCTCACGGAATCGGTCTTTGCTGATGACAATCCTGCGAATGTCAGGGCGGCTGAGGAGCTGGGAATGACGGGCATCGTATTCAAGGGAAGGGAAGCCTTTCTTCAGGAGCTTTCGAAATACATCGGCGAAATATGATGCGCCGGGGAGGAGCATATGGCAGGGATAAACGAGCATAAGAAGATACTGCTCTACATCATGAGGGAGCTTATACAGAACACAGACGAGGAGCATGCTCTGAATGCGGCCCAGCTGGCGGAAAGGCTGAAAGGGTACGGCTGTGATGCGGACAGACGCACCATTTATGCCGATATCCAGGTGCTCACGGACCTGGGCATGGATATCATTCAGAATACCGGGAACAGAGGCGGTTATTACCTTGCTTCCAGGGATTTCGAGCTTCCGGAGCTGAAGCTTCTTGTAGATGCGGTTCAATCCTCGAAGTTCATCACGGCAAAGAAATCCAGGGTGCTCATAGACAAGCTGGAGAAGCTGGCGAGCAGCCATCAGGCCAGGGAGCTTAACCGGGAGGTCTATCTGCTGGACAGGGCAAAAGCCGGAAACGAATCCATTTTCTATTCCGTAGACGGTATACATACCGCGATCAACAGCGACAGGAAGATCGCCTTCAAATACGCCGACTGGACTCCGGAGAAGGTGCTGAGACCCAGGTATAACGGGGAATTCTACAGAGTGAGCCCTTGGGCCCTTACCTGGGCGGATGAGAATTATTACCTGATCGCCTTTGATGACAGGGAAAAGAAGATAAAGTATTACCGCGTGGACAAGATGCTGGAGATGAGCCAGCTGGAGGAGGCCAGGGAAGGAAAAGAGGAGTTTGGTGAATACGATCCCTCTTCCTTTGCAAGAAAGACCTTCGGAATGTTCGGCGGAAGTGATCAGGAGGTGACGCTCCGTTTTGAAAACAGCCTGACAGGCGTTATGATCGACCGGTTCGGAACGGACATCATTATTGTGCCGGACGGGAAGGATCATTCCAGGACAACGGTACCCGTCACGGTCAGCAGGCAGTTCTACGGATGGGTGACAGGCATCGGCGGGGACCTGGAGATAGCGTCTCCCGATGATGTAAAAGAAAAATACAAAGAGTATATTGAAAATATACTGAAAAAATACTGATATTCTGAGGTATCTGTAAGCGGGGCGTGATGTGCAAACATTTGCACATCATGCCCCTTTATAATGGAGTCATAAGAAACGGAGCATGGTTTGCCTGACAGAGACCAGAGACCGGTTCAGGAACAAAAAGGAGGCGGAAATGGCTGGACGCAGACGGAGATCCGGCATTATAAAAGCAGCTGCGGGTGCGGCTGTCGTAACAGCTACGATACTCTTTAAAGAAAGATTCGTTTTTGCGGCAGCCGTTCTTGTGCTCGTAATATCAGCGATAATTTTCACAGTGGCCGCGGTTTCGGAAGACAGGGAAAAGCGCGGCGGTATAAATAAAGGAGGACAGACATGAAGGGCTATACGGTAGGCAACGGTTATATGGGTCTTGTAAGAGGCCGCTATATGCTTTTTGCAAGTGAAGAGGAATATATGGACTATCTTAAGATGGACGAGGAGGATATGTAAATAACGTTTCGGAATTCCTGTATTTTTATTGTTTTTAAGGCTGTGCAGAGGCCCTGCGATATTGACACGTTTTTACTGTAATGTTAGAATTTAATCAATAATTGAATAGGATGCTCAAGTGCCGCCGGTGCCGATCGGGTGCCGGGGGAGAATAGACAATCAGGTGAAAAACCTGAACGGTACCGCCGCTGTAAGTGAAGAGGCTTTATGCAGGACGAAAGTCAGTCATTGGGAAACTGAGAAGACAGCATAAAAGCTTACGACGCACGAGTCAGAAGACCTGCTTGAGTAGATGGGCGCTCCCCCTCGATTTAAGGGGCGAAGGCCTTGTGTCGGGATCATTCCGGCACATAGTTTGATTGCACAAACACGGGCTGCAGATCTTTTTCTGCAGCCCGTTTCTGTCCGGTCTCGAGAATGGCCGGAGATGCATCATACGCTTTCCTTATCAGGCCGGACGGCTGTACTTACCCGCAGCCCGCCGCAGGAAAGGGCAGCGCTTTCTGATGTCAATTATTATAAATATAAGCCGCTTGGCCGATTTGCGGGCGGTTCTGTCACATCCGGCTGTGATGAATGACAGGTTGATAACCTCTTCCTGGAAAGGTCCCGGGTCTGTTCCCCGGGGCTTTTTCTTTGCGTGCAGGGCCCTGTTTGGACCCGCACGCAAAGAAAAAGTCCTAAGGCATTATGCGCAGCCCAACTTGTTCTAAAATTATTCACCGAATGTACAATTGGAGTATTCTGTTCGGGACGGGAGGAAAACTCTTATGGCGGAAACGATCAAAAACAGAAGTAAGGGCAGCATCATTTTTATCCTGTTCCTTATAGTTACTTTTTTTATCTTCGGGCCTCTTTCCCTTTATCTTACGAATGTAAAGGAATTCTGGTTCGGCCTTTCGGACGTTCTTCGTGCCGTTTGTATCTGCTCGGCAATAGCGCTTCTTATCCTGATTGTTATTGCCTTCCTGTTGCCGGGCAAGGTCAATGAATGGTTCATATGTCTTTTATTCGGCGGAACGCTGGCACTCTATATTCAGGGAAATTTCGTTAATACCGATTACGGCACACTGGACGGAACGGCCATCGACTGGTCACAATACCGCGGAACGGCAGTGTGGAATACCATCATGTGGATCGTATGTCTGGCGGCGCCCTTTGTGCTCAGGTTCTTCGTCAAAAGATCCTGGAAGAAGATCCTTACATGGGCCGCGCTTGGTCTTATACTGGTGCAGGTCATCACTCTTGTGACTCTTTTTATAATGGCGATGAACGATCCCAATTCCAAAAAGAACGTCACCCTTTCAACAAAGGACGAATTCACGCTGTCGGAAGAAGGCAACGTGGTCGTTTTTATCGTCGATACTTATGATTCGCGTTACTTTAACAGCTTTATCGAAAACAACAGGGATTTTGTAAACGAGACCCTGGAGGATTTCACCTATTTTTCAGACACCACCTGCGGGGCGGCCAGGACAGTGGTGGGCGTTCCTTATATCCTTACGGAACAGGCTTATACCACGGAGGGCTCGTTCCCTGCGTATATAAAGGGAGCATATGAAAAGACGGATCTTTATGATGCTCTCACGGACAACGGCTATGATATCGGCCTGTATCTGAATGGAAATTATGTTTCACCGGACATGGTGCCCGACATAAGGAATGCAACGCTGGACGGAAGGAAGATAGCCGACAGGTTCGAATTTACGAAACAGCTTTACAAGCTTACATGCTTCAAATATTTCCCTCATGTTTTAAAGCCCAGGGTGTGGATGTACACCCAGGATTTTGACAGGGCAGCCGATATGTCTTCGGCTTTTACGGTCAACGATCCGAATTTCTATAAGGATCTGACAGAACAGAAAGTAAATACTGATGATGATAAAAAGGTTTTTGTTATCTATCATCTCCTCGGGGTCCATTCTCCGTATACGATGAACGAGTATGCGGAATATGACGGGGGCGGCACTGATTTCGAAAGACAGGAAAAGGGTACGTGGCGCATCCTTACGGAGTACATGCAGCAGATGAAGGATAAGGGAGTATACGACAACACGTCCATCATCATCCTTGCCGATCACGGCGAGCAGGGTGGGGCCGGTGCGTCGCTTTTGCTGGTAAAGCTGGCCGGTGAGCATCATCCGTTTGAGATCTCCGATGTGCCTGCATCATATGCGCAGCTCCATAATACCTTCAAGAAGGCTGCCGGCATCGAATATGAGGGCAAATCGGTATTCGAGCTTACGAATGAAGATAATAAAGTCAGGATCTATGACCTGCAGAATCAGGATGACGAGCTGGTGGAATTTGAAGTGAGGGGCCCGGCCACGGATCCGGATTCCTACAAGGCTTCAGGAAACCGTTACAAAATGTTCTCGTCGGGTGAAGGAGAGGACAGAACTTACCATATCGGCGATGAGATAGGTTTCGGGTCAACAGGCGAGGGCGGCAATTACAAGGTATCGGGATTTGCCAAGGTGGAGGCTGATTTCACCTGGACTCTCGGAAATGAATGTCAGCTTTCCATTCCGCTGAACGAGGAGCCGGAAGCGGATCTTGTTTTCGATCTGGATCTGAGAACGTATATGGGGAGCGGCCAGCATGTGAAGGTATTTATAAACGGGACGCTGCTGGATACTTATTATGTAGATGCAGAAAACCCGGATCTGTATTTCATCATTCCGAAGAGCATGGTGCCCGAACGGGATCTGGATATCAGGATGGAACTGCCCGATGCGGTCGCACCGGCAGATGTAAGTGACACTGCAAAAGACAAGAGACTCCTAAGCCTGTGCTTTGATACACTGAAGATATCCTATTACGAACCCGAAACAGAGAGCACCGTGGAATAGAGCATGATCGGTCGGATCTTGAATGATACAGAATACGATGCGGGAAAACAAATTTTCAAATTATCCTGTTTTATAATACTTATGACTTAAGTATTAAAGGAGGTACGCTATGAAGAAGATCTTATCACTTTTACTTGTTTTTATAATGGCATTAGGTCTTACCGCCTGCGGCAGTTCTGGCGGCGGAGAAGGCGGAGACGGCGGAAATGATGTAAGCATCGTCGGCGTCTGGAAGTCGGCCGAAGTCGAGTATGAGGGCAAAAAAATGACGATGGATGAATTCGACGAGCAGGTAGTAGGAATGAAGGGTTATACAATGACCTTTACCGTAAAAGAGGACGGAACGTTTATAGACGAGGAATCCGCACCGGATTACGGCTCATATACCTATGAAGGCACCTGGAAACAGGACGGTGACAAGTATTCCTTTACAGCGAATGAGGCCACCATCATAATGGAGATCCGCGACGGAAAGCTGGTCAATTCCGACAGTGCGGACATGGACGGAGCGCTTATTTATTTTGAGAAGCAGTAAGGAGGCAGGAATACCATGAGAAAGTTAACAGCGCTTCTTCTCGCAGTGATAATGTGCGCAATGATGATCGGCTGTGCATCATCCGCGGATAAGCAAGGCGGCGGCGAAAAGGAGTTTAATATAGTCGGCGAATGGAAGCTTGTGAAGGGTGAATTCGGAGGAGAAGAGAAGACCCTGGAGGAGCTGGCGCAGCTTGAAGGCTCCGACAGCATAGATCTGGTGATCATTTTTAATGAAGACGGGACCATCGGCGGGCATGATACGGAATTCGGGCAGACCGTGGAGCTCAGCGGCACATGGGAAAAGAAAGACGATACGACCTATGTAATGACGCTGCTGGACAGGCCGTTTGACCTTAAGGTAAAGGATGGATATCTGGTCACCGATGCGGTCATGAGCGGTGTAACGATCTGTTTTGAGAAGCAGTAAACACAGTCAGATATACGGTGCGGGGATACGCCTGTACCATTCAGCTTACGGAGGTGCGCAATGAAAAGATTATTATCACTTGTATTATCAGTTATGCTTGCCATAGGCGTTACTGCCTGCGGTTCGTCAAAGGAAGAGACTGTAGTCGGCAACTGGGAGCTTTCTGAAGTCACTCTCGGTGAAAACACTTATTCTGTGGAGGATTACGGCAAGGTGACCCATATGGAGGGTTATACCGTTTATCTCGAAGTCGGCGAGGACGGGACTTTCGTTATGAAGGTGCCTTATTTCAATAACTACGAGTCAAGAGGCAACTGGGAACAGGACGGCGATACCTATAAAGCTGTGGTGGACGGAGACGCCCTTACATTTGAACTTAAGGACGGAAAGCTCATGACTACCAACGGCAAGGAAACTCTGAATGCAGAGTATATTTTCGTCAGGAAATAATCGTGCCGGATCAGGCAGATATAATGATTTCAGGATCTGAAGAAAGCGGAATAAAGCTTGTGAGAAAGTAATAGTAAATTATAT
>JAFRYJ010000103.1 GCA_017437705.1 Lachnospiraceae bacterium | reverse complement strand
TCCTGCGGAGGAGTTGAGACCGGCAGATTTTTTGCCGACTGGAGCATGAGTTATATAGATGACAGGCAGATGCGGTAAGATCGAAAACATCATAAGGGACGGAGTTGAGTATTATGACGGCGCCATCAGCGGCATCGACGATCCGGAGGTGTTCCGCGCCCTGACATCGCTGCGGAGAAACGCCCTCAGCTGGTATCCCTTCAGGGAAAATTTGCGGATACTGGACGCGGGCTGCGGCTGCGGAGCGCTGACAGGGCTGCTTCTGGACGTGTCAGGAGAGACGGATGCAGTGGATATCGATCCCGAATGCGCGGAGATAACGAAGAGAAGGTACGCGGGGCGGAAGGGCCTTAACGTCATAAACGGGGACATCCTTGATCTCCCCGGGGACAGGAAATACGACTGTATCGTTGCGGCGGAGCTCCTTGAAGAGCTTACGGGTGATGCTGTCCGGATACTCAAAAAGCTGAAAGATCTTCTGAATGACGACGGCACGCTGCTCCTGTTTTTCAGGAACAGGAACGGGATCAGATACTCTTCCGGCGCCAGGGACGAATATGTAAAAAGCAGGCAGGATCTCAGCAAGCTACATACAAAAGAAGAGACGGCGGAGATTTTAAAGGCGGCGGGATTTACAGATATATACTGTTATTACCCTGTGCCGGACATGATATTCACCCAGACGGTATTTTCCGACGGCATGCTGCCCCGGCGCAGTATCAGGGACAGGGTGATGACCTACGACCCCTACGGGGAAGGCAGCTGCGGCGCCGCCGAACTGGAGCGGGACAGCTATGACGACATCATAAGGAACGGAAGGTTTGCGGATCAGGCCAACGTTATCCTGATGGAATGCAGGCTGACGCCTTACAGCGGCAGAAGGGCCCTGGCGGCCGTTCTTTCGGGAGACAGGGAAAGGTCCCACGCCTTCAACACGGTTTTTTATGATGACGGAAAGGTCAGGAAATATCCGGTATTTGAAGAAAGCAGGGAGACCCTGGGAGATGCCTTTAAAAACCTAAAGGAGCTTCGGGAGCGGGGGCTCTGTACTGTGAGCGCGGACATGAAAAACGGTGTCATGGAGATGCCCTTTGTCGATGCGGTGCCGCTGACGGAGGCGCTGAGAGACGCATTTTACAGAGACCCTGAAAATGCGGTCCGGATCTTCAGGCAGCTTTACGATGACATCTTGAGGTCCTCTGAATATACACAGACCGAAGACGGGCCGGTGCTCAAAAAGGGATATATCGACATGATCCCCTATAATGCATTCCTGAAGGACGGCAGGATGATATATTTCGACCAGGAATTCACCGTTAAGGACTGCCCGGCATCATACATAATGTTCAGGGCCATCTTTTACACATATATACACATTCCCCGGGCGGAAAGGTTCATGCCGGTAAGGGAGATGTATGAGAGGTTCGGCATCCTGCCGCGGCTTGAGGAATTCCTGAAAACGGAGAACGAGTTTACCGGAAGGAACCGGAACAGGGAGCTCTTCGCCCAGGTCTACAGGTGGGCGTGGGGGCCGAAGAAATACGGCACCGGCTTTGTGATGGGCGTCTTCGACCTGTTCCACGCAGGCCACCTCAATCTTTTAAGAAGGGCAAAGAGCAGATGCAGCTTCTTAAGAGTGGGCGTCCTTTCAGACGAGCTGGTATATAAATACAAAAAAATAAAGCCGGAGATACCGCTTGATCAGCGGATCGGCATCATCGAGGCCATGGACTGCGCCGACGAGGTGGTGGCCGTGGAGGGGGAATACGTGTCAAAGATAGCCGAGTGGTATAAAAGGCCCTACGACTGTTTTTTCTCCGGTGATGACTACGCCGGCAACGAATACTGGAAGCAGGAAAAGGAGGAGCTTAAAAAGCTGGGTGCGGAAATGGAATTCTTTCCCTATACCGACACCGTAAGCTCCACAAGGATAAGGGAAGAGCTGGCCCGGCTGAAGGAAGCGGCATTGAATGAAAGAAAAGATCGCAAGACAGCTGATAACTGAAAGAGGCATATTCGCGGAGCTTTACTGCGGGAAATGCGTGCGAAAGGGCGGCGATGACGGCAGGGATGTAAGCGTGAAGGTCCTCTATCTCGGCCCCGATGCGGACGGGAACAGGGACATCCATGTCGAAAACGACCGATACGTCTATACGAACCTCAGATCTCCTTTCCCGGAGGAGCCGGGCTATTACAATGCCCTGGGGCTTTTCAGAGACGAAAAAAACGATCTGTGGGCAGAGCAGTACGCCATGGCCTTTCTTAAGGATCCGGAGCTGTATGAGAAAGGCATCCGCCTCACCGTATATGTGCCCGAAGAACTGGCGGAGCTCAGGCCCAGGCTCAGATTCAGATGCAACGGAAAAGAGCTGGCGAAAAAGGTGCTTGATACGGCCGGGATAATCGACATCAGGGCGGGCATAAGAGACGTGGACGAGGCTCTTACCGGGTATATTTCCGAGACCAGGCGGCTGCAGATGAAGCTCCTTGACGAGCTGAAAAGGGTCTGTGAAAAATACGGGCTTAAGTATTATCTGATCTGCGGCGGCCTCATCGGCATCATGCGGAGCGGGGACTTTATCCCCTGGGATGATGATATCGACATCGCCATGACCCGGGAGGATCACGACATCCTGAATGATGCCGCGGAAAGGGAATGGCCGGAGGGCTCGGATTTTCTCTGGCTCACTCCGGAGAAGACCGGTGATGATGCCTTCCTTGATTTCATGACCAGGCTGGTGTACATGAAGGAAAAGGCTCCGGCGGATGTTTTCGAGCGGCTGGGCGACCGGGGGAGAAAAGACATACATTACCGCATGCCCATGGATATATATATCCTCGAAAATGCGCCCCGCAGCGAAACGGAGCATAAAAAGCTGGTCGGAAAGCTGCAGCGCCTTTATGTGCTTTCCATGGGAAGAAGAGGTGGTTTCGACACAGCGTCTCACAGTGATATGGGCAGGCTGAAGCTGGCGGCGGCAAGGCTTGCCATGAAGGCCGGAAGGCTCGTGTCCAAGAAGCGCCTGATGAAAAAATACCATAAGTATGCGTCGAAATATAAGGACTCGGATACGGGCCTTTACTATCAGTCCAACGGATACTATGCCTGCATGGACCTCAGGTTTGAGAAGAAGATCTTCGGCGAAGGAAAGGAAGTCAAGGCCGGGGATACCAGGGTGCGGGTGCCCGACGACGGCGGGCGTTTCCTTGAGATCATGTACGGAAATTACAGGGATTACCCCATATTGTACGACAGGCATCCCATGCACGGAAAAGATGTACCCGACGGTTATCCCGGGGCAGACAGGTGATGTATACACAAAACACGCCGCATTGTGATAGAATGTAAATGGTTTCATATATGCCCATTCGGGGCAGGACCATTTTTCTCATAAAGGAGATCAAAGACTATGGCATCAGACTACGGAAAGAAAAGACAGGGAAAAAGTTACCGCATACTTGCAATGATGCTGGCATTTATGCTGGCCGTCACAGCTCTGGCAGGATGCAAGGAATCCGGCGGCGGCGGAGGCGGCGGTTCGGATGTATACGAAAACAATTCCAATTTCCAGAGCATGGGCGGCACCATCACGCATTACAACGGATATACATATTATATCCAGGCCGGCAAGGACAACGACGGCAGCGGCAACGGCAGCGCGGATTCCGATAATATCTACCGCATCTCGGACGACAAGGATGCGGAACCGGAGCTCATTTATTCCGTACCGGCGGAGATCGTGTACGGCACGGAGCAGTGGACCATGTACGGCCTTACGGCTTCAAACGGAAAGCTCTGGGTGATGAATACCGATATGCAGTATGAAGCCGAAGACCTTTATTTGACCTGGATCAGCCTTGACGGCAGCGAGTCCGGACGTTCGGAAAGCTATGATCTGGGCGGGAAGAAGGGCAGCTTCATTCCCATCGGCGTTGACGGTGGCCGGTATTATTTCCGCGGATTCGTATATACGGATGATCGTGCATCATCCATGTTCCAGTTCTATTTCGATACAAATACAGAGACCTGGGGCCAGATCGATACATCTTTCCTCAAAGAAAATGAGATGGCGGCCTTCCTGACCGCAGGCGCCGGATACCTTTATTACGTAAAAGCCACGGTCAAAGACGGATACCCCGATATTGACAACGGTATTTACAGGATAAAGACGACGGGCGGCGCACCGGAGGAGGTGGCCGGCCTCAACATGGAGGAATTCGACCCCGACGACGGAAACTATTATTATGCCAACGACAAATACTTCTATTATCTGCTGGACAACGACGAATATGCCATTTATGCCATAAGGCTTGCAGACGGCGAGAATATCAAGGTGCTTGGTAGGGAAGAAGGCCTTCAGGAGCGTTATTTCCCCACCTTCTGTATCGCCGGTGATGAGATCTGGTTCATGAACGATTCCGGTCTTTACAAGTCGAATGCCGAGGGCGGAAACGTGGAAAAGATCGCCGAGGACCCCGAAATGGAAGACAAGCAGGGTGTTGCGGTATGCGGCGACTGGATCTTCTACAGCCTTAACGATCACCCCCAGTATACGAGGATAGCAAAGGACGGCAGGATATTCCCGAAGGAAGAGCTTGTCGTAAACAGCTGGGACAGGATCACATCGGATCATGAAGACGGCACATGGTGCTACAAGCAGTATCCCAGAGTGGCGTCGATATACGGATACAACGGATCGGAAACGAAGGTCACCGTGCCTTCCGAGATCGACGGGCTGCCCGTTACGATGGTAGGCGGACACTGGGATAAGGAAAAGCTGGGCGGCATTAAGGAGCTCATCATTCCCGAGGGCGTAAAGGCCATCAATTATATCTATATCGAAGGCCTGAAAAAGATCACCCTTCCCTCGACGCTGGAGTTCTTCACCCACAGGAATTTCGTGTATTCCTTCCGCACCGACGGAGAGCTTATCGTGGAATACCCCGGAACGAAGGCAGAATTTGAAGCCATAAACGAAAGATCCGAAAAGCTTTACGGCGACATGGGTATCGACGCCGGCTACGGCGACACCACCTATGTGGTCAAGTGCTCCGACGGCGAACTGAAGATAGATCCCAATAAGGAGTAATTCCATGAGCGAGCGGACATCACGCACGGAAATGCTTATAGGCAGTGATGCCGTTGATCTGCTGCGCACAAAACGTGTGGCGGTGTTCGGCATCGGCGGCGTGGGCGGTTATGCGGCGGAGGCCCTGGCCCGGGCAGGCGTCGGGACCATCGACCTGATCGACAGCGATACCGTTGCGGAATCGAACCTGAACAGGCAGATAATTGCGCTTACGAGCACCCTGGGCAGGCCGAAATCAGAAGTGATGGCAGAGAGGATCCATGATATTGATCCGGGGATTAAGGTAAACGCCAGGCAGATGTTCTTCCTTCCGGAGACAGAGGATCAGATAGATTTTCGCGAGTTTGACTACGTGCTTGATGCCATCGATACGGTAACGGGAAAGATACGGCTTATAGAGTGCTGCCGGGAAGCGGGAGTGCCGGTCATAAGCGCCATGGGAGCCGGAAACAAGCTGGATCCGTCGGCATTCAGGGTGGCGGACATTTATGATACAAAGGTCTGCCCGCTGGCAAAGGTGATGCGGAAGGAGCTCAAGAAAAGAGGTATCGAACACCTGAAGGTGGTCTATTCGGAAGAGCCGCCGCTCAAAGGTGATGCGGAGGCCGGGACGGAGCTTAAGGCTTCGGGAAGGCCGGCACCGGGCAGCATCTCATTTGTGCCCGGCGTGTGCGGACTGATAATGGTCGGCGCGGTCATAAAGGACCTGGCGGGCATCGGGAGATAAGTGTATATGGAATTAGAGGGTTATAGGACAAAACGTGTTGGTGGTCAGTCCCACATCACAGGGTATTCAGATGACCTATGAAGCTCACTCCAAACCACTGCATCACCCCAGTTGGGAATGCTGCTGTCAAGCTTCTCGTTGGGGGTCAATCTCCTATAGATTTGTGCGATACTTTTGTCAGTCGGCATGACATTTAGTATTTCTACAGCTGAAAGCGGTCTCGGTGAATGCATATAGCACCACCAGAAGACCGCTTTTATTCTTCTCTCGACAGACAGGCCTCTGTGATCTCTCAGCATGGCTCTGAGCCTTGAATTGATGCTTCCTTCTATCAGGTTGCTGGTAGAAGGGATGCTTTCTATATCAGCTGTTAAAACCTCATCCATGTAGGTGAACATCGTCCCTTCCCTGAGCAGTTTGACGATCGAACGCCCCGCTTTGATAAGCCTTTCATGCGTGGGTCTTAAATTGCCGTATTCATCCCGCGTCATTTGACTTAAAAAGTCCCTGTATTTATCGTTCCATTGGATAAATCTCTGTGTCCATCGGTCTGCATCCTGTCTGCTCCTCAGATGCAGAAGATCCTTTGAAAGCATATATAATTCGGCACCCGCAGGGGTCTTGGGCCTGCTCGTTGTATACCGTTTTACCTGGCTGAATACATGAAACAGGCATCTCTGATGTTCCGCATGCGGCCATGCTTTTTTTAATGCTTTTGCGAAGCCTGATCCGCCATCTGAAACCACTACAGACGGCTCTGCAATGCGTGCCATGAGGCTCATCCAGGCCCTTGAATGTTCATACCGGCAAAGATACCAGCCAAGGACATGTTCATCATCACAGCAGATCAAAACACAGGCTTTCCTGGCAAGATAAATGCCATCTACGTATACTATATCTTTCGGTTCTTTTATCTTTGGAGGCAACGGCCATATCTCCCAAAACTTTGACATTTTCCTTCGGAAAGTCCGGCCTTCCCCCGGCATCTCTTTTTGTATCTGCTTACTGAAGAGCCATTTAAGGAATGTCTGAAGCTGCTTTGCAGTGTTGTCTATTCCCAATGTAAAAGTCATCGAACAAGTCTTACATTGCCAACGTTGGGAGCCGGATCTTGCCTTACCATACTTGATGCAAATGCCATTGCAAACAGGACAAATAACGCGTTTCATGGTACTTTCCTCCGAATAAGCTTTCTGGAGAAGATATAATGCCTGAAAACATAGATAATTCAATGCTTTCCAGCGTTTTTACCAACACGTTTTGTCCGACCTATATCTTGTTTAAAACAAGATAAAATCGCTGCAACCATAGTAAAATCAATGGTTACAGCGATTTTTACCAACACGTTTTGTCCTATAAGCC
>JAFRYJ010000102.1 GCA_017437705.1 Lachnospiraceae bacterium | reverse complement strand
GGCTCACAATGCGGCCTTCGATACGGGCTTCATCTGGGAGAACGAAAAAAGGCTTGGGATCGATGCGGAGCATACAGCCATCGACACGGTGAGCATGGCCAGGACGTATCTGCCGGACCTTAAGAATTACAAGCTGGAGACCATTTGCGGATACTTCAATATAGATCCCGGGCATCATCACCGGGCGGTGGATGATGCCGAAGCAACTGCCCAGGTGTTCCAGAAGCTTCTAAACATGGCAAGGAACGACGGCGTGACAAACCTGGAGGAGCTTTCCGGCAGGTCGAAGATGTCCTCCAATGCGGTGAAGAGGACAAAACCTTATCACTGCACCATACTGGCGGCAAACGATACAGGCAGGGTGAACCTCTACAGGCTGATCTCAGCGTCGCATATAGACTACTTTTCAAGGATACCCAGGATACCGAAGACGCTCCTCAGATCCTTAAGGGAGGGGCTTATCGTAGGCTCCGCCTGTGAGGCAGGCGAGGTGTTCCAGGCCGTCCTTGACGATGCATCGGATGAAGAGCTCCGCAGGATCGCCGAGTTCTACGATTACCTTGAGATTATGCCCGTCGGGAACAACGCCTTCATGGTGGATTCGGACAGGTTCCCTGATATAACGTCATTGGACGACATAAGGGAGATCAACAAAAAGATCGCGGCCCTGGGCGAAGCGCTGGAGAAGCCGGTCTGCGCCACGGGAGATGTGCATTATATAGACAGGGAGGATGAGATCTACCGCAGGATCCTCAAGCATTCAAAGGGAATGGATGACGAGGAGGCTGAGCCTTCGCTGTACTTCAGGACCACAGAAGAGATGCTGGAGGAGTTCTCCTATCTGGGCAGTGAAAAGGCTTTTGAGGTCGTGGTAACGAATACGAACCTCATAGCCGGACGTATAGAAAAGATATCTCCCTTAAGCCCGGAGAAATGCCCTCCAGTCATAGAGAATTCTGACGGCCTTTTAAAGGAGATCTGCTATCAGAAGGCTCACGAGCTCTACGGCGACGTGCTTCCGGAGATAGTGGAAAAGAGGCTGGAGAAGGAGCTCAACCCCATCATAACAAACGGTTTTGCCGTAATGTACATGATCGCAAGGAAGCTGGTCATGAAGTCCCTGTCGGACGGTTATCTGGTCGGATCCAGGGGTTCTGTAGGATCTTCGCTGGTCGCATATCTTTCCGGCATCACAGAGGTGAATTCGCTGCAGGCCCATTACAGGTGCCCTAAATGCCGCTGGTCGGATTTCGATTCAGATTACGTAAAGAGCTTTGCCGGCAGGAGCGGCTACGACATGGAGGACAGGAACTGTCCCGTGTGCGGCGAGAAGCTCGTGAAGGACGGCCACGACATACCCTTCGAGACATTCCTGGGCTTCGAGGGGGAAAAGGACCCGGATATAGACCTCAATTTCTCCGGTGAGTATCAGCCAAAAGCCCACAGCTATACGGAGGTCATCTTCGGACACAAGCAGACCTTCCGTGCCGGCACCATCGGCGATGTCGCCGAGAAGACGGCCTTCGGCCTTGTAAAGGGCTACCTTGAGAGCAAGGGCATAACGAAAAGGAACTGCGAGATAGCAAGGCTGGCAAAGGGCTGCGTCGGGGTAAAAAGGACGACGGGACAGCATCCCGGCGGCATAGTCGTTCTTCCCTGGGGGAAGGACATCAATACCTTTACGCCGGTGCAGCATCCGGCAAACGACCAGAAGACGAAGATAGTCACCACACATTTCGACTATCATTCCATCGATCACAACCTTCTGAAGCTGGATATACTGGGACACGACGATCCTACGTTGATCAGGATGCTCCAGAACCTGACGGGAGTGGATCCCAGGAAGATCCCGCTGGACGACAAAAAGGTGCTTTCGCTTTTCAGGAGCACGGAGGCACTGGGTATCACCCCGGAGGATATCGGCGGCACGGAGCTGGGCTCCCTGGGAATACCGGAGTTCGGAACAAAATTCGTTATCCAGATGCTTCTTGATACGAAGCCCGACGCCTTTTCATCGCTTGTTAGGATATCGGGTCTTTCCCACGGCACCGACGTCTGGTCGAACTACGCCCAGGACCTTGTAAGGGCCGGTACGGCCGGGATCGATACCTGCATCTGCACCCGTGACGATATAATGATATATCTTATCGGCATGGGCATGGAGCCCTCGGAGGCCTTCCTGATAATGGAGAGCGTAAGAAAGGGCAAGGGGCTGAACGCCGGCTGGGAGCAGTCCATGAGGGAGCTGAACGTGCCCGACTGGTATATCAACTCCTGCAACAAGATCAAATACATGTTCCCCAAGGCCCATGCGGTCGCCTACGTCATGATGAGCCTCAGGATCGCCTGGTTCAAGGTATACGAGCCGCTGGCATATTATGCGGCGTATTTCAGCATCAGGGCGGATACCTTCAGCTACGAGAAGATGTGCCGCGGACACGATCTGCTGGAACGCTCCATGAGGGAAGTGGAGACCGGCATCGCTTCAACAAAAAAGGATGAGGAGCAGTACAAGATCATGAAGATAGTACAGGAATTCCTGGCCAGGGGCTTTGAATTCCTGCCCATAGACCTGTATAAGTCCGATGCGTCGAGATTCATCATAGAGGACGGTAAACTGCGGCCCCCGTTCTCATCACTGGAGGGAATGGGCGATACGGCTGCGGCCTCCCTGTACAATGCGGCGAGGGAAGGCGAGTTCCTTTCAAAGGACGAGATCCGTCAGAGAGGAAAGGTCAGCGTCACCATGGTGGAGAAGATGTCGGATCTTGGCATCATAAAGGCCATTCCGGAGAGCAGCCAGATATCTCTTTTCGATCTGGGCCTTTAAAAACGCGGAATGATGCCTGAAAATACGGAAAAACAGCGGAATTCCCGCATTTTCCCCTTGACACATGATGCCGGAAGTCCTATTATTTTAATGTTGATATTGTTAACCTGAAGGAGTGGGCCTAAAAGCCCGCTCCTTTATCTTGGCAGGAAGAGGTCAGTTATGGGTAAAAAGGAATATGAGGAAAAAACCGAAGCCCTGGCCCTGCCCGTTATAGAGGCCCACAGATTTCAGCTGGTGGATACCGAATGGGTAAAGGAAGGCAGGAATTATTATCTTCGGCTCTATATAGATAAGCCGGGCGGCATCACCATCGACGACTGCGAGACAGTCAGCCGGGAGTTCAACGAGATCCTGGACCGGGAAGATTACATAAAAGAGCAGTACACCTTCGAGGTAAGCTCACCGGGTCTGGACCGTCCCCTTAAAAAGGACAGGGATCTTGAGATGAGCATCGGCAAGGATGTGGAGATAAAGCTTTACAAGGCCGTAAACGGCGAAAAGGAAAAGACCGGGACACTTCTTGCCTGGGACGGCGAGACCGTTACCATAGAGAGTTTCGAAGGGACCGAAGAGATCATAAAAAGGTCCGATATCTCATTAATACGACTTTACTTTTCATTTGATATTTAATCGCAAAATCAAGGAGGAAAGACTAATGTCTGACGAACGCGATCTTATAGAAGCCCTCAACCAGATCGAAAAGGAAAAGGGTATAGACAAGGACATACTGCTGGATGCTATCGAGAATTCACTGCTTGCCGCATGCAAGAACGAATTCGGAAAGGCCGACAACATCCGTGTAAATATCAACAGGGATACCGGAAGGATCTCCGTCATCTCCGATAAGGAGGTAGTGGAGAAGGTAACAGACAAGACATCACAGATAAGCCTTGCCGATGCAAAGCTGAGAGACGAGAATTATCAGCTTGGCGATAAGGTAGGTCTCGTTGTAACGCCCAAGAACTTCGGCAGGATAGCCGCCGGCAAGGCAAAGCAGGTCGTTGTGCAGAAGATCAGGGAGGAAGAGAGAAAGTCCCTTTACAACCAGTATTACGACAAGGAAAGAGAAGTCGTTACAGGTATCGTACAGAGATACGTGGGCAACAATGTCAGCGTCAATCTGGGCAAGGTGGACGCCGTGCTCACGGAGAAGGAGCAGGTGCCCGGCGAGGAGTTCAGGCCTACGGAGAGGATCAAGCTTTATGTCGTAGACGTAAGGGATACATCCAGAGGCCCCAGGATAACCGTATCAAGGACACATCCGGAGCTTGTAAGGCGTCTTTTCGAGCAGGAGGTCTCCGAGGTAAGGGACGGCACCATCGAGATCGTCGCACTGGCCAGGGAGGCGGGAAGCCGTACAAAGATGGCCGTATGGAGCAACGATGAGAACGTTGACCCCGTAGGAGCCTGTGTAGGCGTAAACGGATCCAGGGTAAATGCGGTAGTGGACGAGCTCCGCGGAGAAAAGATCGACATCATCAACTGGAGCGAGGATCCCGAGAAGCTCATCGAGAACGCCCTCAATCCCGCCAAGGTGGTCTATGTGGACGTTGACGAGGAGAAGCACGAGGCCAGCGTCGTAGTGCCCGATTATCAGCTGTCCCTTGCCATCGGCAAGGAGGGCCAGAATGCAAGACTGGCCGCAAGGCTCACGGGATACAAGATCGACATCAGGAGCGAATCCCAGGATGCGGCGGAAAGAGCGGCCATGAAGGAAGCGGCCCTACTCGAGGAAGAGGAGCAGGATTATGATGCTCCCGCAGACGAAGAACTGACGGATGAGACGGCGGAGGAAACTCCCGAAGAGGAATATACCGAGGAAGAAGATGTCTGAAAAAAAGCAGGTTTTGAGAAAATGCGTCAGCTGCGGTGAGATGAAGGACAAAAGATCCCTTATCCGCATCATCAGGACGAAGGAAGGCAGCGTATTCGCAGATCCCACCGGAAGGCAGAACGGGAGAGGCGCATACGTATGCAGGGACAGGTCCTGCATCGAAAACGCTTTTAAGAAAAAAGCGCTCAGGAAAGCCCTTAATGCGGAGCCCGACGAAGGCCTTATGGCAGAGCTCCTGGAGGAGATCGCGGATGAATGACAGAATACTGTCCGCCGTGGGACTTGCATGCAGGGCGGGAAGGATCAAAAGCGGCGAGCTCCCTGTGGAGCAGGCCATTAAAAGCGGAAAGACGGCCCTTTTGATAGTGGCGTCGGACGCATCGGAAAATACAAAAAAGAAACTTACGGATAAATGCAGCCGAAGGAATATCCCCTGCATCACATATGCCGACATGGAAATGCTGGGCAGAGCAGTCGGCAAGGGGGACAGAGCTGCGGTTGCGATCCTGGATGAAGGCTTTGCAAAAAGCATTTTAAAACAATTACCTGAGGGTTAAGGAGGAAACATATGCCCACAATGAGGATCCATGAACTGGCTAAGGAGCTTGGAGTTAAGAGCAAGGAGATAATCTTTGTCCTTCAAAAATACGGCGTGAACGTTGAGAGTCACATGACTATCCTGAGCGACAAGACCGTGGAATTCATTAAGAAATTCTACGCGCTGCAGAGAAAGAAGGCCGAGGAGGCAGAAAGCAGCGCCGCCAAAAATGCGGCAGCTGCCGGAAGTGATGCAAAAGAAGCGTCCGCAGCGCCTAAGGATACAGCTGCGCCCGCAGATGCGGAAGCCGAAAAGGATAAAAAGGACTTAAGCCAGAAGTCCGAAAAGAAGGATACTCAAAAGCCTAAGGAAAAGGCACCCCAGGTAGAGAAAAAGGAAAAGGCGGAGAAGGCGGAGAAGGTTGAAAAGGCCGAAAAGACCGATGCTCCGGAAGTGAAGGAGGAAGCTCCGGAAACTCCTGCAGCACCTGAAACACCTGCAGAACCCGCATCACCCGAAGCACCTGCAGCTGCTCCTGCAGATGAGGAAAAGACAGAAACCGCTCAGGAAAAGAAAGCAGCCGAGAAAAAGCCCGCAGAGAAGAAGCCTGCGGAGAAAAAAGCTCCCGAAAAGAAGGCCGAAGCAAAGAAGGAAGCCGCAGAGGGAGAGAAGCCCAGGAGGACCGTAAGGACTCCCGAGCAGATAGAGGCAGCCCTTAAGAAACAGAACAGGGCAAACGAAGAAAAGGGCGGAGAAAGAAAAGAGCGCACCGGCCAGAGAGACAGGAACGAAAGAAGACCTGCGGGACAGACCGGCGAAAGAAGGGAACGTACGACTGACAGACAGGGCGACAGACCCGCCGGTCCCGGCAGGACGGACAGGCCCGACAGACCCGCAAGAAAGAAACCCGAAGGCGACAGGAAGCCCTTCGAGCGCAAGCCCTTTGACAAGGATGCAGCCGAGGAAAGGAACCAGAGAGACTCCCAGGCCAGAAGGCCTGCAAGAAGGAAGCCCGAGGGCGGAAAGGCCATCCCCGCATCGACGAAGGAATCGGCAAGGGAGACGAGAAGGAATTACAAGGATTCCAAGGATAAAAGGGATCAGGAAAGAGAGAGAAAGGGCGAAGGCGGAAAGCAGGGCAAGAACGTCCAGCTGGAGAAGAAGACCATCACTCCTCCCGCTCATAAGCAGAAGCCTGTTGAAGAAAAGCCCGATCTTATCGTTATCCCCGATGTGATCACCATCAAGGACCTGGCGGACAAGATGAAGGTGAACGCATCCGAGATCATCAAGAAGCTCTTCCTTCAGGGTAAGATCGTTAACCTTAATTCGGATCTTTCCTTTACCGAGGCAGAGGAGATCGC
>JAFRYJ010000101.1 GCA_017437705.1 Lachnospiraceae bacterium | reverse complement strand
TCCCAGCAACTCCGCGATGCGCTTCTCTGAAGTCTCAAAGCCTTCTCTCGGATAAGTATCGCCCTTATCGTAAAAGTGGAAGCTCTTCCCTTCCGGATCCTGCAGATCAAAAAAACCTTCGATTACTTTGTATGTCATGATTCCTCCCTTTTATCTCACAAGGGAGGGACGGCCCGAAGGCCGCCGCCCCCTGGAGAAACAGATTGATCAGGCGCCTGTGATTGTCGCAGTTACTTTCACAAGGGCCTTCTTGTTGTCCTCAGAGATGAACTGACCGGCCTTGCCTGCACCCTGCAGGGTTGTACCGTCGAAATCATGTGCCTCGAATGCTCTGGAGGTCTCAATGCCAGTAAAAGGCACGCCGATCTTCTGAATACCGGCGATGCAGATCTCCTGCGTAGCAGGCTGTGCTGCTACATAACCTTCCTGTCCTGCTGTGCCAACTGCCGCCTTCGCTTCAGTCGCCTGGAAGGCGCCTGTAGGAAGCTTACGGATAACAAAGTCCTTGAACATACGGACTTCGTTGCGGTCGATGTTCACATCAGATCCCTTGGCAGTTGTGGACAGGTTGTTGTCAACGATCGCATTGTAAAGCGCAGGAGTTACTGCTGCGACTCGGGTCAGTGTCTCATCAACCTCGATATCCGTCAGATAGGCGTCGATCTCGTTAAAGATCGCGATTGCCTGGGCGGAAGTAATCACCTCAGCAGACGCAAGACTGACAGCAACATTCTTTCCTGCTTCCGCAGAAAGATACGCCCCCTGCTTCGCATTGAACTTGCCGGTAATACCATTGGCGATCTTTTCCATCTCGCGAGCATTGGCCTCGTCGAAGTCAGCATTTACTGTATGCTTGTCGATGCCTTCGTGATATACCCAGTCCCATGTATATGCGACATCCTCATCCTCGTATTTGACCTCAGTGCGGTTGCCGAATCTGTTTGTGCTTCCGGTCCCGCTGCCAAACGCAACATTTGCGCCGGTGTCATATGCCGCAGTTCCGCCTGCTTCAAGAGATCCTGCACTTACGGCCGCTGCCACATCATTGGTCTTGATCGTAAATGCAACATCTTTGTGAGTAATGCCGTCCATCGCCTGCAGATCAGTGAAAAAGTCGCTCCAGTAGGACTTCACTGCAAAAACTGCTCTCAGGATGCCGAGGAGCTGCTTGCCGTAGTAGCGGATATTCTGGTTCTGATTCTCACCATCATCAAACATTTTCAGATTGAAAAAAGTTCCCATTTTTATCTCCTTTTGTATTTGTCCCTTACGGCCTGATAAGGATCTTTCGGGCCGTTGTTATTATTACCGAAGCTCTTCGGAGTATTTCCTCGAGCTCTCTTTTCCTCCTGCACCTTACGGTCAGCGAGGATTATGCCTACAAGCTTCTTGACGTTTGCCTGCGCAGTGTCAGCGTCGCCTGTCACGACCAGATCAAGGAAGTCTTGAGAAGCTTTAATGCCTTCCGGCATACCTTCCACATCTGCCGCTACACTCTTGCGCAGGGTCTCTGCGGCGATCTGGTTTTCAAGTTCTTTGATCCTGGCATCCTTCTTAGCGGCTTCCTCATCAGCCTTACGCTTATCCTCGGCTTCCTTCTGCTCCTTGGACATGCGCTCATACTTGCGGGCCTCGTCGGTAGCCTTTTTGAGGTCATCGGCGTGCTTCTTTTCCCACTCGGCCCTGTGTTTGGCCACGATGCGGTCAACCTCGGCGTCGTCGTACTTCTTGCCGCCGGCCTTATCCTCGTTCTTCTTTTCGCCCTGATCCTGTCCGGCAGGATCTCCGCCTGCTCCTGCAGCAGGGTCCTCGTCGAACATGCGGAGATTCATCATCCGCTTGTAGTCTTTAAATTTCATCTTCTTATCCTTTCCGCTCCTCCCGGAGCACTCCCCAGCTTTGTCTGCCGCTCCCGCGGCTTCGGTTCCGGGCCTGCCAATAAAAAAACACCCTCATCGGGTGCATGTTACCTTAATATTCTCTGGGTACGATCCCGCCAAGCGGATAAGTCCCAGACATGTGACGTCGATCAGTAGTTTTAACTCCTCAGTGGGTGCTCTCGGCCATGTGATGACCGCGTCTCCGTCCTTCAGAGAAGAGCTGATCTCGTCGGTGGTAAATTCCCTCGCCGACGCTTCAAAAGTCTGCACAAGGGCAGAAACGGCGGCACAGACGATGTCGTTTCCGGGGTTGTATCCGGCATGACCTGTCACTGTCAGCTGCGCCGGCGCAATTGTGATGTTAATCATAATTTGTCCTCCGCGAACATCTCCGGGTTGTCCCGGACCAGCATGTACAGGGCCGTCCCCAGCTTCTCGACCTGCTTCTCCTTCAGGCCGATGCTGTACAGATCATCGAGGCCATGGACCATCTCGTGCATCAAAGTCGCCCTCTGCTGTTCCAAGCCTGCATTCTCATTCAGAGTGATCAGCTGTTCTATATGGTCGATCTGTCCATAAAGGAGATTGCCCTTGTCGTCTCGCATGTTGTTATCCCGACATACGGTGTACTTCTTAAACAGGATATTGACTGAATCAGGGATGATCATTCCTTGTTAACCTCTTTTCCAGAAATTCCATTGCACCGGATCGCAAACTCAAGGCCTTCGATCTTCCCCCTCATGAATGCACGCTCTTCGCTCTCTCTGCATCGCTGGAGCTGTGCCTCATATGCTTTGCACTGGGCACGGAGATCTTCATTCTCGGCTTTCAGCTTATCGAGCTCCTTCTCTTCGTCAGACTTTCCTATCGTCATTGTAGGTACGTTCATCTGCCTCACCTCCCTTATTGGCATGAAAAAAGCACCCGAAGGTGCTGTGTGTTATACTCTTTCCT
>JAFRYJ010000100.1 GCA_017437705.1 Lachnospiraceae bacterium | reverse complement strand
GTGAGCTTCATAGGTCATCTGAATACCCTGTGATGTGGGACTGACCACCAACACGTTTTGTCCTATAACCCCAAATTCTTCAGATCCTCCGTTTAGAAAAGTCCGGATATAACGCCGTCCTCCGAAACGTCGATCTTCTCCGCAGCAGGTACCTTAGGCAGTCCGGGCATCGTCATGATCTCGCCCGTCAGCGCTACAACAAATCCCGCGCCGGCTGAAACCTTTACGTTCCTTACCGTTACCGTGAAGTCCTCGGGAGCTCCCAGCTTCGTGGGATCGTCGGTAAAGCTGTATTGCGTCTTGGCCATACATACGGGCATGTTGTCAAATCCCAGGGCCTTCATCTGCTGGAGCTGCTTCTTTGCCGCAGGCAGATATGCAACGTCTTTTCCGCCGTAGATCTTCTTTACGATATCCTCTATCTTCTGCTCCAGAGGCTCGTCGGACTCATAGGAGAATGTGAAATCGCCCTTCTCTTCTTCACAAAGCCTTACCACTTCTCTGGCCAGGTCCTCGCCGCCCTTGCCGCCTTCGGCCCATACGGTCGAAAGCACTGTATTTACGCCAAGTTCACGGCATTTCTTAATGATGAACTCGATCTCATTATCAGTATCCGTGGGGAATCTGTTGATGGCGACCACGCAGGGCAGCTTGTATACATTGGTGATGTTCGATACATGACGCAGAAGGTTCGGTATGCCTCTCTCAAGGGCATCAAGATCCTCCTCTGCCAGCTGCTTCTTGTCAAGCCCGCCGTGCATCTTAAGGGCTCTTACGGTTCCTACCACAACTACAGCATCAGGCGTAAGGCCTGCCATACGGCACTTGATGTCGAGGAACTTCTCCGCACCCAGATCTGCACCGAAGCCTGCCTCAGTGACGGTGTAATCACCGATCTTCAGGGCCAGCTTTGTAGCCATTACGGAATTGCATCCATGAGCGATATTTGCGAAGGGACCGCCGTGTACGAAGGCAGGAGTGCCTTCCAGTGTCTGTACAAGGTTGGGCTTTAAGGCATCCTTGAGGAGGGCCGTCATGGCGCCGGTCGCCTTCAGATCGCCGGCCGTTACGGGCCTGTCATCATATGTGTAGCCTACGATTATCCTCGAGAGCCTCTCCTTCAGATCCGTGATGGAATTCGCCAGACAGAACACCGCCATGATCTCCGATGCAACGGTGATATCAAAGCCGTCCTCACGGGGAACGCCGTTGGCCTTGCCTCCGAGACCGTCCACGATGAACCTGAGCTGTCTGTCGTTCATGTCAACGGCTCTTTTCCAGGTGATCTTCTTGGGGTCGATGCCCAGGGAATTGCCCTGCTGGATATGATTGTCCAGCATCGCGGCAAGGAGGTTGTTCGCGGCGCCGATCGCGTGGAAGTCGCCGGTGAAGTGGAGGTTGATGTCCTCCATCGGGACGACCTGAGCATATCCGCCGCCGGCCGCTCCGCCCTTTACGCCGAAAACAGGTCCCAGAGAAGGCTCCCGGAGCGCCACTATAACATTTTTACCGATCCTTGAAAGGCCGTCGGCAAGACCGATGGTCGTTGTCGTCTTGCCCTCGCCTGCAGGCGTAGGGGTGATGGCCGTAACCAGGATCAGCTTCCCGTCTTCTTTGTCCAGTTCCTTTATAAGCTTAGGGTCTACCTTTGCTTTATATCTCCCGTACTGCTCGATGTATTTCTCATCTATCTGAGCCTTCTTTACGATCTCTGTTATGGGCTTCATCTCGCACTGCTGGGCGATCTCAATATCGGTTAAATAAGCCATAATGGTGTTCCTCCTTATTACTTGGATGAGTTTATTACGATCACTTAAAATACTTAACTGCCGATTCAAACATATGGATATAGTAATTTCCGGGCACGTTTCTGTAAAGCCCCTCTCCGACTCTTTCCGCATGACCCATCTTGCCGAAGACCCTGCCGTCCGGAGACGTGATGCCCTCGATGGCGTACATCGAATCATTGGGATTGAACTGTATGTCGTTGGTGGCATTGCCGTCAAGATCGACGTACTGTGTCGCCACCTGGCCGTTCTTAAAGAGTTCCTTTATAAGCGCTTCCGGTGCATAGAACCTGCCTTCGCCGTGTGATATGGGAGCGCTGTATATATCGCCCACCTTCGTATCGTAGAGCCAGGGCGACATGTTTGAAACGATCCTGGTCCTTACGATCTTCGACTGATGTCTGCCTATGGTATTGAATGTAAGCGTAGGGCTTTCTGGATCGGCGTCGATTATCTTTCCGTAAGGTACAAGTCCCAGCTTTATAAGCGCCTGGAAACCGTTGCAGATGCCGCACATCAGGCCGTCCCGGCGTTCCAGAAGCTCCGTAACGCCTTCCTTCACCGCCTCGTTCCTGAAGAACGCGGTAATGAATTTGCCAGAGCCGTCGGGCTCGTCGCCGCCTGAGAAACCGCCGGGGATAAAGATCATCTGGCTCTCCCTGAGCCTTTCGGCAAAGCCCTCAATGCTCTCCTTTATCGCATCGGAGGTAAGGTTCCTGATGATGAATATCTCAGCCTCGCCGCCTGCGGCCCTTACAGCCCTGGCGCTGTCATATTCGCAGTTCGTTCCGGGGAATACAGGTATCAGCACCCTGGGCTTTACGGCCTTAACGGAGCCCGATATCCTCTTATTGCAGCTGAAGCTCTCCGTCTCCGGCATGATGCCCTTATTCTTTATATTGCAGGGGAAGACGCCTTCGAGCTTATCTTCGTAGGGCTTTTCAAGCTCTTTAAGGGATACGCTCTCGTCTTTGTATACGACAGCCGGCTCTTCCGTAATGATGCCGATAAGCCTTGCGTCTTCCAGCTCATCTGCAGTCTCCAGAAGGAATGCGCCGTAATTGTAGCCGAATATATCGTCTATTGTAACATCATCGGCGTATGAGAATCCCAGGCCGTTGCCGAAGGCCATCTTCATGACGGCTTCCGCAATGCCGCCCATGCCGGGCGTATAGCAGGCGCTGATGCTTCCCTTCCTTACAAGATCAGCCACCCTGTCCATAATTGCCAGAAGCTCCCTGTAATCGGGCAGGCCGTCCTCATTGTACGAAGGCGCCAGCAGGTATAACCTGTCTCCTGCCTTCTTAAATTCAGGCGAGATGATGTTTCCGGTCTTCTCCGTGGTTATTGCAAAGGATATGAGCGTGGGAGGAACATCCATGTCCTCAAAGCTTCCGCTCATGGAGTCCTTGCCGCCGATGGAGCCTATGCCGAGCTCCTTCTGTGCCCTGTATGCTCCGAGCAGGGCAGCCAGAGGCTGTCCCCATCTCTTTCCGTCCCTTCCGGGCTTTCCGAAGTATTCCTGGAAGGAAAGGTAAACATCTTTGAATTCTGCTCCCGTTGCAACCAGCTTGCAGGCAGACTGTACCACTGCAAGGTATGCTCCGTGGTAAGGACTCTTCTCAGAGATATAGGGATCGAAGCCCCAGCTCATTACCGAGCAGTCGTCTGTTTCCTGCTTTTCAACGGCTATCTTCTGAACCATGGCCTGTATGGGAGTTCGCTGGTATTTGCCGCCGAAGGGCATTAGTACGGTGCCTGCTCCGATGGTGGAGTCGAATTTCTCCGACAGTCCCCTCTTGGAGCATACGTTAAGATCCCCGGCAAGCTTCAGGTAATTATCCTTAAATCCTCCCTCTGTCTTCCTTGCAGGAAGCTCGATCTTCTGTGTTTCGATCT
>JAFRYJ010000099.1 GCA_017437705.1 Lachnospiraceae bacterium | reverse complement strand
GGGCCCACATCACACTGGTGCGGAAGGCGGACATGAGGAAGATCCGGGAGCGTGAAAACATAGCCCCTGGACATGCAAGAATGATCGTGGACCGAGTATCGCTGATGCGTTCCGACCGCGGAAAGAAGGGTATGATCTACACGGAGATGGGCTGCATTTACGCTGACAGATAAGGGAACGACATGAACTGGCTGAACGGATTCGAGCTTCTGTGCTACATACTGTCCGCAGCGCTGATCGCGGACATCATCAGAAAAAAGAATATGACCGAAGCGAAGCTCTTCGTATCCGGAGCCATTGCAGGCTACGCGCTGGAGCTTTTAGCCGTACGGGTCACGGACATCTATTACTACAACCCGGGCTTCTGGCTGAATATCGGCAGGTCGCCTTATCAGTTCCCGGTGTTCGGCGGCCTCATGTGGGGCGGCCTTACGGTGTGCGCGCTGAGGCTGGCATCAAGGCTGGGCTTCAGCCGGGTGATGACGGCGCTGGTGACAGGCTTCCTCATAGTGTCCATGGACATGCTGCTGGACGTGGCGGCCATACGCCTGGACGGCGGCTTCTGGACCTGGGCCGGCAGGCCCATAACTGAGGAGATCACCCATCACATGTTCATGAGCGTGATCTGGGTGAACTTCCTGGGCTACATGTTCGAGACGCCCATGATAACCTGGCTGGCTTTAAGGGACAGGCAGCGTGGCGACAGGCGGCCTTTTATGATGCATGCGGCGGCAGCGGTATTCAACGCAGCCGGCGGCATTTGCTTCGTAGGCGGGGCAAGCCTTCTGTCGCTGTGGCTCGACAGCATCACAGATGAGTGGTTTTCATTTATCGCATTCCTGCTGATCTGGGGCTTCGTGCTGGTGCGCATAATGATGCAGCTGATCGCGGGAAGGCCGTCGATATCGTCATCGGGCGACAGGGATATGTTGGCCATGGTCTTCTTCGCGGCAATGTATATCTACTGCTTCGCCGGGCTTTTCAGCCTGGGTATCTACCCGAAGCATATATGGTACCTGACCGCCGGCATCCTTCTGTTTGCGGGAACGGTGATGCTGGGCATCATCCGCGTGTCCGGCACATTTGCGGGCAGGCGCGGATACAGATAAAAGAAACATCTGACTAAGATCCGACGGAGAGTTTGGAGTGTCATATATGGAACATAAGGGAACTAAGAGAATAGAAACGGAAAGACTTATCCTGCGGAAGTTTGTGCCGGAGGACGCGGAGCCTGCCTTCAGAAACTGGTGCTCGGATCCGGAGGTCACCAGGTACCTCACCTGGCCCACGCATACGGATGTTTCCGTCACGGATAAGATAATCGCGTTATGGATCGACGGTTATAAGGATCCGTCGTTCTATCAGTGGGCCATAGTCTTAAAGGAGATCGACGAGCCCATCGGCAGCATAAGCATCGTAGCCGTTAACGAATCTGTGGAAGCAGTGGACATCGGCTACTGTATCGGCAAGAAATGGTGGCATAAAGGTATAGTAACGGAGGCATTCAGGGCTATTATCCCGTATTTGTTCCACGAGGTGGAGGTGCGGCGCATAGAGGCAAGGCATGCTGTTAAAAACCCTCATTCCGGCGGCGTAATGAAAAAATGCGGTCTTACTTATGAAGGCATCCTCAGAAAGTCCGATGTATGCAACGCGGGGATCATGGATATGTGCTATTACAGCATACTGAGGGAGGAATACCGGAAGAGCATCCTCAGGGGCACCTACAACACCAGGGATCTTGGCGGCTACAGGACGGCAGACGGCCGGGAAACAAGGTATTTCAGGATACTCAGGAGCAATATGCCTTCAAAGGTCACGGAGGAGGATATCGAGCTGCTTCGTGAGAAGGGCATCACTACGATAATAGATATGAGAAGCTCCAGCGCCGAAGGGAATGAGACCCTTCCGTTTTATGAGCTGCCGGACTTCAGGTGCTTTAATATCAGGATCGACGCAGCAAATTATGTGCCCCAGACGGTGGAGGAGCTGCCCGGGATCTACATGGATATCGTGCATTCCAGGGTCCTTAAGGATATATTCGAGCTGATAGCCGGCGCGCCCCGGGGAGTTATGATCAACTGCTTTGCGGGGAAGGACCGGACCGGAGTGATCTCGGCGCTGATCCTTCTTCTGTGCGGCGTAGGCATGGATGATGTGATGAAGGACTACATGATATCCGATGAAAACTGCGGGCCGCTCTACAGGCTCATAAAGGAGCTGTTCCCTGACGTGGACATAGAGGCGGAAAGACCCCATGAATGGCAGCTGGAGCAGTTTTTCGAGATGTTTTATGATGAGTACGGCAGCCTTTCCGGCTACTTCGACTGGCTGGGCGTAAGCACGGAGATACTGGAGAATATAAAAAGCAGGCTGCTGGTATAAACCGAAGCCGGCCGGTAAACGCAGAGGGAGTCATTTATGATACACAAAGGGACAAAGACATTAGAGACGGAAAGACTCATTCTGAGAAAAGCGGTGCCGGAGGACGCAGAGCCTGCCTTCAGAAACTGGATGTCGGATGATGCCGTCACCAGATTCCTCACCTGGCCTGCCCACAGGGATATCCCGGAAACGGAAAGGGTTATAGGGGAGTGGATCTCGAAATACTCAGATCCCTCATTTTACAGGTGGATCATCGTTTTAAAGGAGACTGGGGAGCCGATAGGCTCCGTATATGTAGTGTCGATCAACGATGCAGCCGGGTCGGCCAACATGGGCTACTGTCTCGGCAGGAGCTGGTGGAATAAGGGCTTAGCCGCGGAAGCTTTCAAGGCGGTGATCAATTATCTGTTCTATGAAGTCGAGTTTAAAAGGATCGAAGCCTGCCATGCCCCGGAGAATCCCGGTTCCGGCGCTGTCATGAGGAAGTGCGGCCTCACCTATGAGGCAACGCTGAGAAAGAGCATCCTCTGCAACGCCGGAATAACAGATCTGTGCCATTACAGCATCCTGAGGGAGGAGCACAGGGCGAGCATGCTCAGGGGCACCTTCAACACAAGAGACCTGGGCGGCTACAAAACGGCCGACGGCAGGGAGACAAAGTACTGGAGGATCCTGAGGAGCTCAAAGCTTTTTGCTTATGTTCCGGGGGATATAGAACTCTTAAGGGAAAAGGGCGCGACGACGGTCCTGGATCTTCGTGATCAGGCGGATCTTGACAGGTCGCCGGTATCATTTAAGGATGCACCGGGATTCGATTACAGGAATTTCAGGATCGATGCGGCGTCGTCTATGCCGGAAACGGTGGAGGAGATGCCGGACATGTATATGGACATTGCAAGGTCCGGCATAATGAAGGACTTCTTCGAAGCCCTGGCAGAGTCAGGGACCGGAGTGCTGTTTAACTGCTATTCCGGCAAGGACCGGACCGGCATTGTGTCCGCTTTCATACTTCTTTTATGCGGCGTAAGCATGGAAGATGTGATGAAGGACTACATGGTTTCCAATGCGAACTGTGAGCCCGTTTACAGATATTTGGCCGAACACAGGCCGGAGGTTAATATAGAGGCGCAGAGGACTCACGAATGGCTGCTGGAGCAGTTTTTCGAAACGCTTTACGGGGAGTACGGCAGCCTTTCCGGTTACTTCGACAGGATCGGCGTATCCGAGGAGACCAGAGATAAAATACGCAGCAAGCTGATGGACTGAGAACACAAAAGGGGATGATGCATGAAAGCTCATCCCCTTTAAAATGCATTTATTTCGTATAATCGTAAAACCCCCTGCCGGCGGCCTTTCCCGTCTCGCCCTTATCGATCTTTTCTTTGAAGAGCTGCCCCAGCTTGTACCATACCGTGCCGGGCACCTTCGAATCGGGGACCAGCTCGTTCAGCGCATAGACCGTATCGAGGCCCACATTATCAAGTATCTTAAAAGGCCCCGTGCCCTCGCCCATGCCGATCTCCCAGGCCCTGTCGATGGTCTCGGGGTCGGCGACATCATTGGCCCACAGCTTCTGGGCGGCGCCCAGGAACGGGAAGAGCAGGGAATTCAGAAGATATCCGGGCTGCTCTTTCCTAAGGACCAGAGGTACCATGTTGATCTCGTCCGCGAACTGCACCAGGTCTTCGATAACAGCGGGGTCCGTACCGGGATGGCCCATGATCTCAGCGGAATTGCAGTACCAGATGAGGTTTGAAAAATGCACCGCGCAGTACTTCTCCGGCCTGCCCGTCAGGTCCGCGAACATGGAGGGCAGCAGCGAAGAGGTGTTTGTTATGATGACGGTTCTCTCCGGCAGCAGGTCCCTGATGCTTTCGTAGACTTCGGCCTTTGCCTCCGGATCCTCCTTCATCGTTTCGATGACAAGATCTGCATCTTTACAGGCCTTTTCCCGGGAGAGTTCCGTCTTAATATTCTCGCGGAAACGTTTTTCCGCCAGCGCCATTATATCCTTTACCTCATCGGGAGTCCTCGCCGCCCGGTCTTTGATAAGTCCGGGAGGACAGTAATAGGCCCACATGGGAGTGCCGGACACACCGGCCG
>JAFRYJ010000098.1 GCA_017437705.1 Lachnospiraceae bacterium | reverse complement strand
CCGTAGATCCTGTCTCCCGAATACACCTCGCCGAATATCCTGGGGCAGTCGCTGACCTGGCCTGTACTGGCATAAAACGGCTCGTAATGGAAGCCCGCATCATCATTGAGATACTCCTGCTGATAGCTTGTTACCAGTTCCCTGGGCAGTATCCTGTTTTTATAGAGGGTATCGTAAATAAAAACCCCCACTTCCCTCTCGGGATAAAGTGAAATAAGCTGATAATGCTCGTTCGTCAGCAGCACCGGGACCCCGAAAAATATACTGGCAATTTTAACAAGATAAGGTATTGAATTGTACTGCAGGGCCTCGAAGAATGTCTGATAAGCCTCTGAAACGGTATGCCTTTCATGGCAATAAATGTCGTTTGTCATTTTGCACAAATCCTCCCCCGATGATTTTACAATGTAATATAGCCATTATCAACTGTATATGTTATTTATTATGCAATAAACACTGAAAATGCATAAAACTAATCATTTTCCGCCCCCAGTGTACTGTTCGCAGATTCAAAAGCATACGGGACGGAACATAAAAAAGGAGGTAAACAATGCGTTTTTCCAACACTTTTTCACCTTATCGTATCGGCAGCCTTGAGATCAAGAACAGGCTCATCGTTCCCGCCATGGATTCAGGCGTTTTCGACGAGAAGGGTTTCGTTTTCCAGCCCACTCTCGACTACTACGGCGCACGTGCAGCCGGCGGTTTCGGCCTCATCATCATCGAGATCGCAGCTGTTGAGGCAAGAGGCGTAGGTATGCCTCACGAGCCTGCTGTATGGACAGACGAGTGTATCCCCGGCATGACAAAGCTTGCAGCTGTTATCCACGAAAAAGGTGCACGCACCATCGTTCAGCTTCATCATGCAGGACGTGAGACCGTTCATTTCATGACAGGCGGCGAGCAGATCGCAGCTCCTTCATCGGTTCCCTGCCCTACAAACAGAGAGACTCCTCACGAGTTCTCAACACAGGAAGTTTACGACCTTATCCAGCATTATGTAGATGCTGCAGTCCGTATGAAGAAGTCAGGCTTCGACGGCGTTGAGATCCACGCATCACACGGCTACATGGGCGGACAGTTCCTTTCACCCAGATCAAACAAGCGTGTGGATGAATTCGGCGGCGGCATCGACGGCAGAGCTTACTTCATGAAGCTCGTTGTTGAAGGCATCAAGGCAGCCTGCGGCGAAGATTTCGTTGTAACTGCAAGACTTTCATCAAAAGAGAACCGTATCGGCGGTATCGAGATGGAGGAGACAGTTGTATTCGCTTCCATGCTCGAGGAATACGGCTATGATGCTCTTCATATCTCAGCCGGCACATATGAGACCTGGGAGACCATCGTTCCTCCTTCATCATGGCAGTCAGGCTGGAACCTTGCCAGCGCAAGAAGGATCAAAGAAGCCGTTGATATCCCTGTATTCTCAGTTGGTCTGTTCCACGATCCCTTCACAATTGAAACAGCCATCAAGAGAGGCGACTGCGACGCAGTATCACTGGGCCGTCAGTCCATCGCTGATCCCGATTTCCCCAACAAGGCAGTCGGCGGCGCACTTCAGGAGATCATCCCCTGCATCGGCTGTACACAGAGATGTATGGAGTTCAACTATCCCGAGAACCTTATGCCCGGCGACTGGGGCGTAGGATGTATGTATAATCCTCAGTCCAGCCATCGTCAGGACAGAATGCTCCGGAAGACAGATGCTCCCAAGAAGGTCGTTGTTATCGGTGCAGGCCCCGGCGGTATGACAGCTGCCTGGATGTCGGCATTCCGCGGACATGATGTGACCCTCATCGAGAAGGAAGACAAGCTTCATGCAGGCGGACAGCTCCGTATCGGTGCTTTCCCTCCTTTCAAGCAGGCTCTTACAAGAGAGATCCGCTATATGCTCTATCAGTGCGAGAAGAACGGCGTTGATATCAGATGGAACACAGAAGCTACAGCTGACATGATCAAGGAGCTTGCTCCCGACGTGCTCATCGTTGCTACAGGCGCTACGCCCATCGTTCCCAACATACCCGGACTTAAAGAGACCGGCGTTGTTCTTGCAAACGACGTGCTCCAGGGCACACCCGTGCTTAAGTCCAGCGTGCTCGTTATCGGCGGCGGCGAAGTAGGCGCAGAGACAGCTGAGTTCGCAACAGACTACTGCACAAAGGTAACTGTTGTCGATATGCTTCCTCAGATCGTTCCCACCCTTTATCTCACGGTCCGCAACGCTATGATGAGCCGCTTCAAAGAGGAAGGCATCGACGTTCGTACAAACACCAAGGTGCTTGAGTTCATCGACGGCGGCATCAAGGCTGAGTGCAACGGCGAGGAGATCGTTCTCGACGGATACGATACAGTTGTTCTTGCTCTCGGTTCCAAGCCTTACGTTCCTTTCGACGTAGAAGGCCTCGCAGCAGAGACATTCGTTATCGGCGACGCAGATGCAGTTAAGGATGCCAAGTGGGCTATCTACAAAGCATACACAGTTGCAAGAGATATCTGATAGATACTTTACAGAAAGTGTTTTTGATCACAATTGACCGTGCCGGGGCTTCGGCCCAGGCGGAATAAATAAATATGAGGTGTTATCATGGAAGTTTCCGAAGTATTAAAGAAATATGTGGCAGGCCTTAACAGCGGCGATGCCGATCAGGTAGCAGCATTATATGCAGAAGAATGTGATTTCGTAGACGGCGGCGCAAGACCCATGGGCTTTCCCGATGTTGTTGCATCAGGCAGAGAAGGCGTAATGGCTGCTTTCAAGGGCGTTTTTGACACATACAAGGTTGAAGCTAACATCGTAAAGCTCAATCCCAACTCAATGGAATATGATGTAGAGCTTGCAGGTCTTCATATCCCCTGCATCGGCGTAGCAACATGCGACGAGGAAGGCTTCATCAAGGAGTACATCGTACGTCCCAGGTAATGACTATAGTTTTTGGGGTATAACAATTACGGAGCTGCATCCACAGTGATGCAGCTCCTTTTTTGCAGTTGTTGACCCCTCTCCCGCTTTAATGTATAATCTTTCTGCACATATGGGGCTGTACCGGTTTCGACGGGACAGAAGAAGTGTAATAAGCCATCCGCAGACTGTGGCTGCGACATCAAAACAGAACTTAAATATAAAAGCAGACAATAGAGTTGCTTTAGCAGCGTAAGCTGCTTGTCGCCCCGGGGTCGCTCATCGCTCCGGCCAGCGGCATCATATCTGATGAGGCACTTTGCCGCATAAGCTTTGCTGCGGTAAAAGATCCCATGAAGCTACCCCGCCCCGGGGTCTGCCGCCCGACAACGAAGCGGGGGAATTCAAACGAGCGGCTATGATGGTAGAAAGTTACAGGGGCGCTATTTCGGACAGGGGTTCAACTCCCCTCAGCTCCATTAAAAAGCCGACAGGG
>JAFRYJ010000097.1 GCA_017437705.1 Lachnospiraceae bacterium | reverse complement strand
TCCGGAGAGATAAGGAATGAAAACGGCGAGACCTTCATCAACATCGTTTCCGCCGGCATCGGCGGCAGTTCTCTCGGGCCGCTGTTCATCTCCGGAGCCCTGGGCAGGCCCGATGACAAAATGGCCGTTTATTTCATGGATAATACGGATCCCGACGGCATGGACAAGGTGTTCGGTAAAATTAAAGACGAGCTCGACCGCACACTTGTGGTAGTAGTTTCCAAGAGCGGCGGGACCATCGAGACGAGGAACTGCATGGAGGAAGCCAAAGCCTTTTATGAGAAGAACGGCGTATCATTTGCGAAGCACGCCGTATGCATCACCGGCGTGGGAAGCAAGCTCTACAACACCGCAACTTCGGAGGGATGGCTGAAGATCTTCCCCATGTGGGATTTCGTCGGCGGCAGGACATCGGTGATGTCGGCAGTGGGTATGGTGCCGCTCCGCCTCCAGGGCCTTGACGTTGACAGTCTCCTCAGGGGCGCGGCCGACATGGACAGGCTGGGCCGGAACAGGGACATCATGAATAATCCCGCAGCGATCATGGCTCTCTCCTGGTACCGCGTAACAGGCGGTAAGGGCGGAGTCACACAGATCGTGCTTCCTTACAAGGATTCACTGGAGCTGCTGGCTAAATACCTGCAGCAGCTTGTGATGGAATCCCTGGGCAAGGAAGAGGACCTGCAGGGTAATATCGTCAACCAGGGCCTGGCCGTAATGGGCAGCAAGGGTTCCAGCGACCAGCATTCCTATGTGCAGCAGTTGGTGGGCGGTCCTTCCAACGTTTTCGTTACCTTCGTGCAGATCCTTAAGGACAGGCAGGGAGCATCGGTAACAGTCGGCGAGGACTCGACCAGCGGCGATTATCTGAACGCCTTCATGCAGGGGACGAAGAAGGCCCTCGAATCCCACGGAAAGAAGACACTGGTGCTTACAGTACCCGAGGTGGACGCCTACAATATCGGACAGCTCATAGCACTGTTTGAAAGAGCTGTCGGTATCTATGCGGCGATGATCGATATCAACGCCTACGACCAGCCGGCGGTGGAGTTTGGCAAGAAGGCGGCCGGCGGCATCATAGATGCGGCAGTGAAGGCAAGGAAGCTTCTCGGCGATACCGGTGAAGCCCTTACCTGCGAGGAGATCGCGGAGAAGAACGGCGACGATCCCGACGATATCTTCAGGATAATGCTGCATATGGCGGCGAACCGTGACGACATCGCTATGGAAGAGGCCGAAAACATCTACAACAGCAGGTTTAAGAAGATCTGACGGTGCATAAATAAATGCCCGACCGTTTATCGCCGGTGACCCGGCGGCACCGGAAGGGTACTTGTATTAAAGACTATCCGCGGTGTTGAATGCGGAAAAACTGCCGGCGCATGTGCCGGCGAAGGAGCGCCTTAAAATGGGAAAAAAGAAGAAGCTGATCATAATTATCGCGTGTGCGGCGGCGGCCGTGGTGCTGGGCCTGTTTTTGTGGAAATTTCTTTCCGGCGGTTCCTCCGGGGAGAGGAAGGCCTTTGTAATGAAGGTGGATGACATCACCGGCAGATCAGGGTCGGTGAACCGCTTTACCGGGCAGGTGGTATCCCAGGATACCGTCACCATAAATAAGGATTCCGACAAGACCGTCAAGGAGATCCTGGTCGAGGCGGGAGATACGGTGAAAAAGGATCAGCCCCTTTTCACCTACGATCTTGATGAACTGAACCTTGCCCTGGAGCAGGGCCAGCTTGACGTGGACCTGGCGAATCAGAACATTGCGGATCTGGAGCAGCAGGTGGCGGAGCTTATAAGGGCCCGTTCCTCTGCGCCTCAGTCGGAGCAGCTGGAATATACGATACAGATCCAGTCCGCCCAGAACGACATAAGGAAGGCGAAATACGAGCTGGAGCAGAAAAAGCTCAACCTTGAGGAGCTTAAGAAGTCTGCCGGGGACAATACCGTAAGGAGCCCCATGGACGGTGTGATCAAGAGCATCAATACAAGCGATCAGCAGGAGGATCCCTATGGCTACGGCGGGGGTCAGAATGCGGGATTTATAACCATCATGTCAGTGGGCGATTACAGGATCAAGGGGAAGATCAACGAGCAGAACGTTTACCAGATAAACGTGGGCGACAGGATGATCATCCATTCCAGAGTCGACGACACGGTATGGTACGGCACGATCTCCAAGATCGACACGGACAGCAACACGAACGAAAACAATAATAATTACGATTATTACGAATACGGCATGAGCCAGGGCGAAGGCTCCTCCAGCTATCCTTTCTATGTTGAGGTAGAGGATCCCGAAGGCCTCATGATGGGACAGCACGTATACATGGAGCAGGATCTGGGCCAGGGCGCCGCAAGGACCGGCATATGGCTGATGTCCGGCTACCTGATGCAGGAGGACGGCGACTATTATGTATGGGCCGAGGACGGAGACCGCCTTGAAAAGAGGAAGGTGACCGTGGGCGAGTACGACGAGATGACGGACGAGTACCAGATCCTCGAAGGCCTTTCCGGCTCTGACAGGATCGCGTGGCC
>JAFRYJ010000096.1 GCA_017437705.1 Lachnospiraceae bacterium | reverse complement strand
TTTAAAACCGCCAGCTCCAGCATCCATCTGTGAATGTTGTTCCTGATGCCTTCGTCGCCGATACCGGGATCGATGAAGCCTTCCTCGAATTCCTTCATCTTCTTAAGGCTGTCCTCCGGCGACGATGTGCCGATACCGTTCAGCAGCTCGTAGAGATACATATAAGCCATGGATGTGCTTATATAACTGTATTCTCCCCTCCTGATGCCGCCTCTCCAGGTGAAGTAGCCCCGAAGCCTGTCGGGCCTCAGGTCGTGATAGGTGGGGAAATACCGCATGATCTCGCCGTGCCAGGGAACATTATCCTCGTAGTCTTCCATCAGCTTGCCCTGCACATAGAAATTCCTGCACTTCTGCTGAAAGGAACCGTCCCCGTATCTGTAAAGGGATATCATCCGGCGGATCTCCTCTGGAAGCGGCTCCCCGCGGAGTTCCGAGGGATCCCTGCCGAAGGAAATGGGTGTTTCCTTATACTGCTGATGTCCCGGTGCTGCCGTATTGTCCAGCACCACGGTGAATCCGCTCTGTCCGGCAGACTCCAGAGCCCTGTCAAAAAGGCTTAACACCGTCTCCTTATCGGTCTCCCGGCAGAACCTGACGCCCACCCATTTGTTTCCCTTCATACGGAAGGGTCCGGAAAGCCAGGGGGCGCTTATCTCCTCAAGGCACTCACGCCCGCATTTGATGTCGCATATGCTGATCTCCGTCCCTGTCTCATAGTCCCACTGACGCATAAGGAGGGCCGCCCACTTGCCTGTAAGCGGATCCGCCAGCACGGAAAAGCCGGGGAACTCGTCCCATTTATGCTCTTCTTCGATATTATACTGTTCGGCGGCGTAAGCAGTGAGCTCCTCCGGATCCATGATGCCTCCTTAACGTATAGGGTATATAAGATGATAACACGAAAATATGTTCGATTCAAGCCGAGGGCTTAATGCATAAAAAAGGAACTGCCGGTCATTCTGTCAGTTCCTTTTATTTAATCTTCAAATTCACGCAGCTCGCGGAATGAAATATCCGAAACGTCTGTCCTCGATGCCTTATCCTGTTCATCCTTGGAAGCCGTCAGCCTTTCGTACGGCTGTGCGCGCACGCTCTGCGTTCTCCGCACGCCTGTTTTCTCAGGCGCTTCGATGTGTTCACATCATTTCTGTACGGGCACGCTGCAGATAAAGCGCAGCTTCATGGCCTCGAACCAGAGCTCCGGGTCTGTTTCGATCATCAGCCCGTGACCGTTATGCAGGAGCCTGTGCTCTGCAGCAGCTGCTGCAGGGATGAGCGTGTGTTTGAACAGCGCCCGCATAAAGGCTGCGTGAGAGACTACGGCAACGGTACTCAGCCCTTCATAGATACAGTCCCTTATGATGTGCGTAACTGCCATCTTTCCCCTGAGCGCCGCCTCCAGATAGGTCTCCGAATCGCGGCAGAAATCGACTTCGGGAGCTACTTCGGTCCATTTTTTAAGCAGGGTACTGCCCTCGTATTCCGATACCGGAGTATTCTCCTTTTCGCCGAAATCGAACTCCCATAAATTGTAAAGCTCCTTTCGGGGAACGTCCGGGAATATGATGTCTGCGGTCATTTTTGTCCTTTTCGCAGGGCTTGTGTATACCCGCTCGACATCCGGGTACACCGAATCAGCCTTCAGCTCCCGCAGCAGTTTCACGCCTTCCTCCGTAAGGGGTACATCCGTCCTTCCGGAAAAAGCTCCCAGATCATTGTATACTGTCCGCCCGTGGCGGACGAAAACTATCCTTATGCTGTCCATAGTCTTTATGTCCTCGTTTCCTTTATAAGATCCGGTCCGTATCAGGGTTCCGGGATCAGCCTTTAAGCTGCGTCCGGAAGCGCCTCATCGGTCTCGTCTTCCGTTTCATCATCCGTCTGCGTCTCATCGTCCAATTCGATCTTCTCGTACTGTTTCTCCGCCTTTTTTATGGGCTCCGGGTAGATCTCGGCGAAGTCGTTCTTCATGGAGATCGGGATATATCCCATCGCCTCGTATTCAGCGGATCTTTCCTCCCAGTTCGCGGTGCCCCACTCCCTGACGTCATCATCGGCCACGATCATATAGGCCTGGGCGGGATAGGGATTCCTCGAGTCGATGGCATAATTCATCATGCTGGTGTCGCTTCCGCTGTTTCCGAAGGCGAGCACGGGACGCTGGCCGATCTCCCTTTCCACATAGATAGATTTATTCGCGTTGAGGTTCTTCTGGATGAAGCCGCCGGTCAGCACCAGCTCATCGCCGTCTTCATATTTGAAATTCATGTTTGAGCTTTCGTCTTCGTGACCCTTCACCTTGACTTCAAAATCCGTGCCGATCACATGGTCCGGCGAAACATAATCGCGGATAGGTGAATTCTGCACGATCGCACGGGTCGTGGTGCGTTCCGTACCGCTGATGACCCAAATCTCAAAGCCGTTGTCATAGAGATACTTCACCAGTTCCACCATGGGCAGATACATGTTGTCGATATAGCGCATGTTTTCAAAGCTTGCGGTCTCCTTCTTTCCGAATTCCACCGCGTAATCGTACAGCTCCTGCACCGTCATGCCTGCGTAGGCTTTGGCAAAGTTCCTGGCCAGGGTCTCATCGGCCTTATAACCGGGCTCTATGTCTGCAGCCACCTGCTTCAGTTCATCCGACACTCTTTCCGGATGATCCTTCAGGCAATATTCGATAAACATCATCGTATCGTAATAGGTATAGTAGGTCTCGCAGGTAAGCGTACCGTCCATGTCGAACACGGCGATACGGTCCTCCTCCGGGATAAAATTCTCTTTATCGCCGGGGTCCGTCACCTTTTCGACATAATCCCTCAGGCTCTGCGCCGGAGCGGAATCGGATGCCCAGTACGTGCTCAGCGGGCCGTCCTTTGCTCCTTTATCCTTATCCGATGCTTTTGATGATGCAGCCCATGCGATGAGCGCGATCATTAAAAGGCAGATCACCACTGCGCATATGATCTCCCGTGTTTTCTTCTGACTGCTCAAAACCGTTTCCTCCTTACTTACAAAGGACCGGTCCTCACCCTTTTGGAGGTGAAGACCGGTCCCTCAGGGCCTTAAGAAAAGCCTTTAATTATTTCTCTTTAGCTGCCTTGATAGCTGCCTGAGCTGCTGCAAGCCTTGCGATAGGTACACGGAAAGGTGAGCATGATACATAGTCAAGACCGATCTCGTTGCAGAATTCAACCGAGAAAAGATCTCCGCCGTGCTCGCCGCAGATACCTACTGTAAGTGCAGGCTTCTCGCCCTTGCCGAGGTCGATGGCCATCTTCATGAGCTTGCCAACGCCGGTGGTGTCTACCTTAACGAAGGGATCAAACTCGAAGATCTTGCTGTCATAGTAAGAATCGAGGTACTTGCCGGCATCATCACGTGAGAAACCGAAGGTCATCTGTGTAAGGTCGTTCGTACCGAAGCAGAAGAAGTCGGCTTCCTTTGCGATATCATCGGCTGTAAGACATGCTCTGGGGATCTCGATCATGGTACCTACCTGATACTTGAGGTCGGAACCTGCCGCTGCGATCTCTTCGTCAGCTGTCTTAACAACAAAGTTCTTGATGTACTTGAACTCTTTAACTTCACCAACCAGAGGGATCTCGATCTCGGGCTCGAAATCCCAGTCGGGATGAGCGTTCTTAACGTTGATGGCTGCACGGATAACGGCTCTCGTCTGCATGATGGCTATCTCGGGATAGGTAACTGCAAGACGGCATCCTCTGTGGCCCATCATGGGGTTGAACTCGTGGAGGCCGGCGATGATGGCCTTGATGTCCTCAACTGTCTTGCCCTGGGTGTCAGCCAGCTTCTGGATCTCTTCCTCTGTCTTGGGAACGAACTCATGAAGAGGAGGATCAAGGAAACGGATAACAACGGGGTTGCCCTCAAGAGCTTCGTAAAGCTGTTCGAAGTCGCCCTGCTGAAGAGGAAGGATCTTTGCGAGAGCTTTTTCTCTCTCTTCCAGTGTCGATGAGCAGATCATCTCGCGGAACGCATCGATACGGTCGCCTGCGAAGAACATATGCTCTGTA
>JAFRYJ010000095.1 GCA_017437705.1 Lachnospiraceae bacterium | reverse complement strand
TTCCTGGCCTGCCCCGGTTTCCCCGAGTGCAAGAATACAAAGCCTTTCTACGAGAAGATCGGAGTACCCTGCCCCGAATGCGGAAAGGATATCGTGATCAGGATGTCAAAGAAAGGCCGCAGATACTACGGCTGTCTCGGATATCCCGACTGTGAGTTCGTGTCCTGGCAGAGGCCCGTGGACAGGAAATGCCCGAAATGCGGCAGGATAATGGTCATCAGAGGACAGAAGATAGTCTGCTCCGACAGGGAGTGCGGTTACTCGGAGCCCCTTCCGGAAAATGACGAATAATGCTTGATTTTCTGATGATCATGGTTTAAAATCCAGATATGGAGTCAGATACCCCATGGAAGGGCGGAAGCGTATGCTTCCGCCTCTTGCGTTACAAAGTATTTGTTGTTATACTACATCTTGTGGTTTTATTTCGCCGGCAGACATACCTGATGTATGCCGCATAAGTCTCGAAACCGGCGATCCGCATGCAGTGAGCCCTGCGTGATTTCCGGCAGGACAGGGCGGAAGAGACAGAAAAGGAGGGAATATGGGCTTATTTGTGAATTCGGAGGCTTTTGATTATATCAATGTTCTGGATAAGGCTGCGGACGGCTCCTGGCGAAGGAACGAGCTTATTACAAATAACATCGCAAATGCCGATACTCCTACATATAAGAGACAGGATATCGATTTTGAGACTGCGCTCAGGCAGGAGTTGAGAAATACCAGATACCAGACCATGGATTCAAAGGTGAGACACGCAAATCAGGACCTTGGGAAACTGAATGCCCAGCCTTACGAGGATATGACGGCGTATTCCTACAGGCTTGACGGGAACAACGTGGATCCCGAACAGGAGAATGTGGAGCTCGCCTCAAACCAGATCAAGTACAGCGGCATCATGGACGGGATCCAGAACGAGTTTACGAATCTCCAGTCCGTGATGCGTTCGGGCTCGTGATCCCGACCGGGGTCATCCTTTAGACAGGATATCTGATACGCCCGGGAGCTTACGGGGTCCTTATTTCCCGGCAGGGCGCATCGGAGAGGGAAGGAGGGAGTTATGTCTTTATTTACATCTTTTGACATCAGCGCATCAGGCCTTACGGCCCAGCGGTACCGCATGGATGTTATCGCTGAGAATATCGCGAATGCAAATACGACACGCACCAAGGATGGAACGCCCTACAGGAGAAAGGTGGTTGTCTTTGAAGAAAAGCAGGCCCAGGCTTCCTTTGACGCGCTCCTGAAGAACGTGTCCAACCGCTACACCGGAGAGGGCGTGAAGGTCACTCAGGTGGTTGAGGACCGCTGGACCCAGATGAACATGGTTTACGATCCGTCGCATCCGGACGCCGATGAGAACGGCTACGTGATCTATCCCAACGTGAACACGGTGACGGAGATGACGAACCTCATCGATTCGAGCCGGGCCTATGAGGCGAACGCAACTGCCTTCGAAGCCAGCAAGAACATCGCTTCAAGGGGACTGCAGCTGGCCAGCACGTAAGCGGGTCGGGGATTGATCCGCAGGGGATCGCCGGGCCGGAGGTTTCCGGCCGGTGACGGACTTGTTGATGAGTTACGGAGAGGGAAAAGATATGGCTTACGACAGCGTATATGATGCCGTAGTGACGGGAGAAGCTCCCGGAATAGGGTCTCTCAGGAATGTTTCCAGCAAAGTGATAAGGAGAGCGGCCTCGGACGCGGGAGTAGTGGATGAGGGCCGTGGTTTCACGGGGATATTCCAGGCGGCGGTGGACAATATCAACACCACAAACGGATATCTTTCCGACGCCGAGGACGAGGAGATCAAGTGGGCCCTGGGCGAGAGCGACAACACCCACGACATGGCGGTGGCCATCCAGAAGGCGCAGACGGCCCTTCAGTACACGGTGGCAGTCCGCGACCGCATCATCGCCGCCTACCGTGAGATAA
>JAFRYJ010000003.1 GCA_017437705.1 Lachnospiraceae bacterium | reverse complement strand
CGGATAAGAATGTGCATGATGCCATCATGCAGGGATGCGGCTGATCCCTGCACCGCGGAAAGATAGAGAATGAAAGCTTCAGATGTGGTATAATACAGCTACTGTTTGTATCAGGAGGCAGATCATGATCAGAAAACTATTCGGCGGCATCAAAATGACGTGGCCTAAAGTTATAATATTTGCACTGGCGGCGGGCGTGTTCACGGCGGCCATGGCCATATGGGTCCCCGACGGGAATTCCTTCCACGAGATCGCGGTCCAGCTTGAGGCGTGGATACTGTTTGCACTCATCATCGTCACCAACTGCGAGACGCCTTTTGAGGCGGCACTGAAGACCTTTGTGTTCTTCCTTATATCGCAGCCGCTCGTTTACCTTCTGCAGGTGCCCTTCAGCTGGATGGGCTTCGGCCTCTTCCAATATTATAAATACTGGTTCATGATCACGATCCTGACGCTGCCCGGCGCTTTCATCGCCTGGTTCGTCAAGCGGAATGATGTGATCGCCGGCATCATCCTGTCGGTGGCACTGGCCCTTCTTATATACCTGGGCATCGGTTACGCCATCGACCTTTATAAGCATTTCCCGAACCACCTCGTGTCGACGATATTCTGCTTCGGCCTGGTGCCGTTCCTGATATACGGGATCTTTACAAGGAAGCCGGCGATACTCACGTCGGCGGGCATCAGTGCCGCAGCGCTTATACTCATGCTGCTCGTAAGCTTCGGGATAATAGACATTCCCTTTATCAACGGGTCTGATGCGCCATTTGCAAAGAGTGATTACATCGAACTGGATCAGGATACCTATGATGTGGACACCGATTGGGAAGTGGTCTCCGAAAACGAAGACATTTCGACGGCGTGGCTCTCGGATGACGGCGAGGGGAAGATCTCCCTTTACATAAGCTTCAGGAGCAGGGAGCCCAACATCATCACGCTGAAAGGCGGGGACGGGACGGAATACAGGTTCAGGGTGTATCTGGACGAGGATTATAATATGGTCTACAAAGCAGAATAATAGTTTTTGGCGTCTTGCATATTCCCGCTTCGCTGCGGATGCACGGCGCCAAAGCTGTTTTTACTGTTTGTGATTATGCATAAAATCATGTATAATAATAGGTAATTACAGGATATTTCCTTTCGGGAGAAGTATTATGAATGAGGCGGATGAGGTTATATATATCCGGTTCCTTGAAGAGAGGAACGAGGAAGACCTGAAGACGCTGCTGGAGCGTCACAGGGATTCACTTGTCCTTTTTTTATACGGCTACATTCATAATATGGATGATGCGGAAGACCTGATGATGGACACCTTCGCCACCATCGTGTCGGGCAACGTGAAATACAGGGTCATGGAGAAGAGCAGCTTTAAGACCTGGCTCTTTTCTATAGGAAGAAACCTTACAATGAATTTTCTCCGGAAACATAAAAGGGAATTTGCATCAGCATATGCGCAGGAGAATATAGAGAGCGAAGCGGACACGCCGCCTCTGCTTATCCTTACCGAGGAACGTAACAGGCAGATTTACCGGGGAATGGAGCAGCTGAATCCGGAATACAGGGAAGTGCTCTATCTGTATTATTTCGAGCAGATGGAACATGATGAGATCGGCAGGGTCATGAAGAAGAACACGAAACAGGTCTACAACCTGCTGACAAGGGGAAGAAAAAGCCTTAAGGAAAACCTGGAAAGGATGGGCTTTGAAAATGCGGAATTCTGATGATCAGCTTCGGGAGATCCTGAAGCGCTCAAATATTATAAAGAAGAAAAGCGAACTGAAGTACAGGATCGTCACGGACGCCGTTTCGGTGTGCGCCTGTATCGCCGTGTGCATTGCTGCCGCCGTCATGATGTCGGTGCGCGGCGAGGCGGTGCCGGGAGCAGCGGCACAGCATTACGGCGCCCTGGTACTGAAGTCATCATATATGGGCTATGTGGTGATAGGAACAGCAGCCCTGTTTGCGCTGCTGCTGTTCGTTTTGATCTTCATGCATTACAGAGATATAAAAAAACTGGACGGAATAAAGAAGTAAGATGATTAAAAAAGCAGAGATCATTGTAACTGCCATAGAACTGCTGGCAGTCTTATATGTGGTGATCCGGAGCATCCGCATCATGAGGCACGGAAACAGAAAGCTGGTACTGGCCCTTTTTGTTTTCGGCGGAGTAAGCTTACTTCTGAGTCTGCTCTACTGGATAACCTTTGACATAATGTATCCTGATATCCGTATGCCCCTGGCAGCCAATGAGTTCGGAGAGGCGGCCGGATACCTCTTTCTTGCCTCTTCCCTTTACGAGCTTTTCAGAGACGACAAACGGGACTGCAGGAAGGAGATGCTGTGTGCGGCGCTGTATGCAGCAGCCAGCGCAGGGCTCTGGATAGCGTGGTCGGGAGAGTGGCTCCAGGACATCATAGGCGGGGCGGCTTTCGGATATCTGCTGGTAAGGTGTGCCCAGGGGCTCAAGCTGAGCGGAGCACTGGGGTCCCGGGGCAGGGATCTGATCCTGATGAGTTTTATCATCATCGCGATACATACGGGACTGTTCTTCGTTCCTGAGGAAGCTTACTATCCGGTGGAATATTTCGTGTACGTTCTCATGTTTATCGTGCTGCTGGGATTTCTATACCTGAACATAAAAGCGGCGGCAAAAAAGGAAAGCATGGAGAAGAAAATGAGTCTGTCGTTTTCGGGTCACACCTGGTGTATGAGCACTATGTTCATGACGGACGGAGTATGGTATCTGGCCGCCAATCTGCTGGTATCGGTCTTTATTCTGTTTATGTTCAATGCGGTACGGGGAGGTGACAAGTCATGATATATGCTGAAAACATCCTGGTCTGCATTGCCATTCCGCTGATGATCTCTCTGCTTTTCATAAGGGGCAGCGCACGAATGTTCGTTGCCGGCTCACTTATAGGGATGGGCGTATGCCTGCTGGCCGGATACTTCAACGGTTTTATCAGCTATACGGGAGCAATGTCGGAGACCGACACGTCCGTTTTTGTAGCGCCTCTTATAGAAGAGATAATGAAGTTCGTGCCGCTTTTAATGGGCATCACCATACTCCGGTTGGAGAACAGGGAGCTCCTTATCTTCGCCGCCGGTATCGGCACGGGCTTTGCGACCTTTGAAAACTGCTGCCATATACTGACCTCTGGAGCCGACAGCTTCGGATACGTACTTATCCGCGGCATGTCGGTGGGCGTCATGCATATCGTGAGCCTGCTGACGGTGGCGTTCGGTACTATCGTCGTCCGCAGATTCAGGGTGCTGCACCTGGCAGGCATCATGGGAGCCCTGGCTTTTTCCATGACGGTTCACGGACTTTACAACCTGCTGGTATCACAGCCGGGGATCACATCATTTATCGGATACGCATTCCCCGTTGTGATGTCTGCAGTTTTGTATTACATATATAAGAACACGGACTTCGGTGAAGGGGAGAAGGAAACGGAGATCGGTCCTGGTACCGCAGAAGAAATGTAAATTATAGAAGGAACAGGCGCGTTCAGCAACCTGCACAAAAACCTGTGTAAAATTTTGTATATTATTTTTGAAAAGGAAAGTGAGCAACTTTCCTTTTTTTTGCCATTAATTACCAGAGATATTCCAGGCACTGCCCGGATACCCAATTGACAGGAGGAATGATCAAGTGAGGTTCAGCGAAGAACAGATGATCTCGGAGATCCTCAAAAGAAGCGAGGATCTGAAAAGGAGAAAAGAGCAGCGGAGCTTAAGGCTGTGCTCTGCGGGATTCGCTTTTCTGGCCGCCGCACTGGTGCTTACCATAACACTGGTGGTGGGGAAAGGCACTTCCGTATCATCATCTTCCCATTACGGTGCATTCATGCTGAATGCTGAGACCGGAGGATATATAGCCGTTGCTGTTATAGCTTTCCTGGTCGGCATCGTTTTTACGGTACTGGTAAACAAATACAGGAACAGCAAAAGAACAAACACAGAGAGTTAAATTAATATGAGTGAACAGGGCGAAAGCACTAAAAAAAGCAGCAAAAAGCTGTGGGCCAAGATTTTGGCGCTGATCCTTGTTTCGGTATTCATTCTTAATATTTACGTATCATCGAGGACGGAGATCCAGTATCCCAGGACTTACGAGGAATTCGATCAGTACGCGGTCAACGCCGTAAACGAAAAGAACTACGACGAAGCTCTTGAATATCTGGACGGATGCATAGAGAACTGCGACGGCAAAGATGAAACGATCGCGGGGCTGGAGCTCAGAAAGGGAAGCGTATACATCCTCAAGGAGGAATACGATCAGGCATTCGAGCATATCGACAAAGCCATAGAGCTTGATCCCGATCTGGCAAACGCCTGGTACCTGAGAGCAGAGCTCTACAGGGACATGGGGCAGAACGAAAAGTCCATGGCGGACTTCAAGGTCTACCAGGGACTGGCGGATGCAGACCCGGTCATCGTATCAACACTGGCATCGGATTTCGAGAATGCGGGAGACGATGAAACGGCAATCAGCTGCTACACAAAGGCCATCGATTCGCCGGAGACCTTCACCGAGCATCTGTACGTTGACAGAGCAAGATGCGAGGCGAGGTCAGGGGATCTGAAGCGAGCACGTAAGGATCTGGAAAAGTATTTCACCCTTACGGAAGAGGATCCCCGAGGTGAAGCATCATCGATCCTGGGCATGTGCCTCATGGACGACGGCGAGTACGACAAGGCGGTGAGCATGTTCCGTCAGGCCATCGACAAGGGCTATCCGGACACCGTGCTCATCGAGGAGCAGATCATCCAGTGCCTGTACGCCGGAGAGGATTACGAGGGTGCATGCAGCGAAGGAGAAAAGGTCCTCAAAGAAGCCGGAGCATCAGCGGAAACAGCGGAAATAAGCTTCTGGACAGGCATTTCCTACATGGCGCAGGGACTTTACGAAGAGGCCTTCGGACACCTGCAGGAAGCCGAAAAAGATGAGCATGCTCATCAGGGGATCAGATATTACCTCGGCGTATGCGCCATGGCGAAGGAAGATTACGAAACAGCGATCGGTTATTTCACAAAGGCCATTACAGAAGACGACAACACGACAGCAAGTCTTTACAACAGGGCGGTATGCTACATCCAGACAGGCCGTGCCGAAGAGGCGGCGGCGGATCTCAAGGCAGTAATAGAGATGGGCGACGATCCGGAACTCAGCGGAGAAGCGCAGGAGATACTTGAAGCGATGGGCATAACGATATTCGGAATAAAGGCGTCAGACATTCAAACAATACCGTTAACGGAATAAATACAGGGATTTATTTCAAAGCAAAGGAAGAACATCATGAAAGCAAACGGGAATCGAAAATCAGGAAGCAGTTTTAAGGGAACGCTCATAGCGCTCTTTGCTCTCATATTCCTTTTTGGCTTCGGCCTTACGGAAGCAAGGGCAGAAGAGGGCGAAGGCGGAGTTACCGAGAGCGGCCAGGAAGCCGGCGATGTTGACAACGTTATCGTGACTAACGGCGAGAACAGCACCGGCAGCGGTACGGTCACTAACGGCGGCGAGGGCGGCAGCACGGTCGTTGTCGACGGCGAAGGCGGCAGTACAGTCGTTGACGGCGGCGAAGGCGGCGAGGCCGTCATCACGACCGAACCGGAGCCCACCGTAACGACAGGCGGCGAAGAAGGCACCGGGGAAGGAGGGCTGAGAGGAGATCCTCAGACCGGCGGCGGAAATACGTCCACCGATGCTCCGACAAATAATACGGTAGTCACTCCCACGACGCCCGGACTTTCGGATGCGAATCCCGACATCGTGCAGGACAACCTCGAGACACTGGCCGTAACAGACGGCGAGGCTGTGCTCGAGGAGATCGTCTATGGGAATGCTCCGAGCACGAACCAGCTGGCAGGCGATCCCGCCAACGACGTGGATCCCTCCACGGAGACGTTCAAAAATGATGTTCAGTCCATAACGATCACACAGACATACAAGAGCGATAATCCGGACATAACGAACGACAACGCATACTCGTACGTTCCTCAGCTTAAGCCCGAGACCACCACCTACACGGGAACCATCAGCGGCAAGACCCTGAAGAGCACTGATGAGAACAAGGTAGAGACAAAGGGCGCGACAGTTAAGTACAACGTTGTAAAAGCAGCAGACAATTCGACGGCAGTCATCACAAAGACCACAGTTACAAAATCATCAAACGCGATCCAGAAGGCGATCAACTCGGCTCTTAAAAAAGCGTCCTACGATTCCGACGGCAAGATCCAGTCGATCACCATCACGGTAGGTAAAGGTACATACAACGGCGACCTGAACATCAGCTTCAACAACGTTCAGGAAGTAGTAACGGGAGCAAACAAGAATTTCACACTTTACATCCTCGGCGAGGATTCCTTCACAAGGCCCGCCAAGGGAGTCATCGACAAGAGCACCATCAGTGCAGGCGCAGGAACGGGCGTCGTATTAAACGGCAATGTAAACATCGATGACATCAACGTAGTATTCGCAGGCATCTACTTCTCGACCCTGGGGCCCGGCGGACAGACTAACACCTCGGCCCAGATCAAGAAGGTCAACCTGCTGAACAGCAATAACAAAACAGAGATCTACGGCACTGCCGCAAACGACAGTGTCGACATATATATAAAAGGAAAGAATTCGGAACTGAAGGTCGATACGGGAAAGGGTATCGACAAGGTACAGGTAACCACGGAATACAACGGTCTGGATGCCGGCACCGGCTTCAGCAACAAGCTTAATGTAAGCACGGGAGACGGAGCAGATACCGTTACCCTCACTCATACAGCCGGCGTACTCGAGGCGGAGATCTACACCGGAGACGGCGGCGATACGGTCACCATTGCAGGAGGTCTGGATGCGGCCCGGAAGTACACGCCTTCGGGCGGCTCGGAGAAAACGAGCTCCCTCAAGGTGGATCTCGGAGCAGGCAGCGACAACATCACGGTCAACGTGAACACGGCCAGGGGCTTCTCGAAGATCTACCTCTACGGCGGCAGCGACCTTGAACAGTTAAAGGGCAAATATACCGAAGACAAGATCAACGAAGTCCTCGATCAGTATATTTCGATGTCCGCAAACTTAAAGATGTCGGGTCACGATTCCCTGACCCTTGTGGGCGATCTTGCGAAGGACGGAGAGATCTCAAGCACCATCAAGGTACCTCTTTACGGCAAGGTAGTTGAGGTCAATGATAATTACTTCGGATACGTTACCGCCCTTGCAAAGAGGATAGACGATCCCTTCGATATAGATCTCATAGGCTTCAATGCCCTGTCGGATTCACTGGTCAACAAGCCGACGGTGGAGATCGAATCTCTTAAGGTAGATGCCCAGCATCCCATCAGCTCCTTCACCGACTACAAGTACACCGGAGATCTTACAGATTCGGACGGCAAACTCGTAGCGCTGAACGCAGACTGGAGCGGGTACACGATCGTGCTCACCACACTTCATATAGGATATTATCCGGTGAAGCTCGGCACGTTCATAAATGTTCCCACGGCTATCCCCGATGTTGCGCTCGGAAACATCAACATGCCCACCGTAAATCTTTCGGTAGCAGGCAAGCGCATCGTCGTAGGAGGAGAGGTAATTGCTGCTTCCGTTACACTGAAGGCCGGCGACAATGATGCACTCTTCGACTTCCTGGGCGACGGAAACATCGATCCTTCCTCCGCTCCTCAGGTAAATACCGAGAGCCCTCTTTCAGGAAGCCTCTTCGATTTCGTGGCGACTGCAGAGGTGGAGATCCAGAAGGGATCATCCATTACGGCCGTAAACGGAAACGTAAATGTTTCAGCCACGGTAGAGCAGACCAGATCGCTCATCGATCTTTTCGGCGACGCACTGGCAGGCATCAACGTCATCAACGTTAAGGTCGGCAGCTCGAACATTTCCATAAAGGGAAATATCGAGGCACACAACAACGTCAACATCACCGCAAGGGCTAACGTAAAGATCGCAGCTTCAAACGAATCGCTGGCAGGTCTGTACGTTCCCATCGCCGTTGTGGTAGCGGTCACCGAATCCACCATCGAGATCGATGACAAGGCACAGATCGAAGCGAAGCTCGGCAGCGTAAAGATAACATCAGAGTCGAAGGTGGCAGTCAATGCATCGGCCACCACCGGATCTCTTCCTTTATCATTTGCGGTTGCGGTAGGCGTTAACGATGCTCACATCCTCATCGGAGAAAAGGCACAGATCAAGGCCAACGGCAATGTGGAGATCATCAACACGGCTTCCACAACAGCTTCCGCAAAGGCTACCCGCGGCGGCGGCCTCACAGGAAATGCCAGCGGATATATCGCAGCAGAGGTCATCGTTCAGGACGCTTACGCAAAGGTAACGGACCAGGCACAGATCACGGCCACCAACGGAAACGTAACGGTCAGGTCCACAGCGACCCAGAACGGCATGGCAGTTGCATCCAGTGCAAAGCCTGCCGGAGACGGCGGCGACTCCACTGCCAAGCAGGGCATGAACAGCATCAAGGAGCTGTTCAAGAGCATAGCCGTAACACTCAAGGATAAAGTTAAGTCAGCGATCTCGAACAAGATCCACGGCATAGGATACAAGTTCGGCGGTAAGGACCACGCTATCAAGACCACCAAGACAGAGCACGGCGCGGTAACGGCTCCTTCATCAGCCAACGCCCACGATTTCGTTACGGACAAGACATTCGAAGCAGGCGTCAAGTATTACACCTGCGATATCCACGGCGTATACACGGTAGCAAACGTTGTAGCAGGCACGAACGTTCCTTCAAAGCCCGCTTACTACAAGGATGCGGATCCCGTAGTCGTAACCATCAATCCCGACGAGGGATATTCACTCAAGACCCTTGAGATCAAGTACCTCAAGAAGGGCGCCGACAACTACACGATGATCACACCGACCAAGGTTGCTGAAGGCACATACACCTTCAAGATGCCCGAGTTCGATGTCATCATCACAGCGATCTTCCAGAAGGGCGCCGGCGAAAGCGCAGCCCAGGGAGAAGGAACAGACGCCGGTGTTACCGATCTTATTGATGATGCTCTGTCAGGCGCAGAGGAAGAGGACGAGGATATCGTCACCGAGAATTCCACCAAGCCCGACGCCATCAAGGTCAATGTGGAATACACCGACGACAATTACACCGCAGCACCGGCCAACGAAGTCTTCAGGGAAAACGTTATTTATTATAAGAAGAACGGCGACAAGTACGAAGTTTCAGCGGTTGAGCCGGGCGACACCATCCCCGAGAATACATACTATATAAGGAATGGTTCCATCCTTACAGCTGTTACGAAGGTAGATGCCGGAAAGAAGATCCAGCTCATCATCAACCCGTCAGCCAACAAGGTGGCTTCGGAAGTCAAGGCAGTTTACAAATCAAAATATATCTTAGCAACAGGCAAGTTCCAGGAGGGGAAGGAATACTTCCTTATAGAAGACGGCGAGTACAAGAAGCAGAAAGTCGAGAAGGATAAGGACATCCCCAAGGACAAGACATATTACGTACTTTCCTCCACCGAGACGAGGATCGTTGAGGAGCTGATCACAAAGACAAACGGAAAGTACATCTTTAAAATACCTACGGGCGTCAACGCCGACGGCATCTCACTGAGAGCAAAATTCGGCGATCCCGATGCAGTCGCAACCGGCGGTGACGACTCGGCAGACGGCGGGGACGCGTCAACGGCACAGTCGGCAGGCGCACTTGCAGCAGGCGTCAACATCAACAATAACAAGGCAGCCATCTCCACCACCGGAACGATCACGGCGGGCGGAGTCGTAACGGTGGAAGCCATCGGAACGAACGTGGGCTACGTAATGGCAGACGGTACCGCAGTAGGTCCCGACGCCATGGCAGAGGAACCGGAAGAGCAGCCTGATGCCGGCATAGTTACATCGGCACAGACCATCATCCCCTACACCGTTTACATCGAGCCTTCAAGAGGCGTTGTGCTTCAGAAGGCAGACGGAACGGACGAGGAAAACGGCATCTACGTATTAGACGCCATCAGCTTCGAGCCTCACTTCGAAAAGAAGGCCGAGATGGTAACGGCTACATACGTTAAGCCCGACGGCACGGAGAAGACCCGCGAGACCATCGTGGCCACCTTCGACGACACCACAAAGAAATACACTATCGATCTTTCGGCCCTTCAGATCAAGGAAGGCACCACCGTTAAGATCAAGTTCAAGGACTTCGAGGAAGGCGTTGATATCGAGGGCGAGTACCTGGTACCCAACTCCATCACAGTCAAGTCCACAAGAAACGGCGCGATCCAGCACGCCAGCGGCGGCCCCGGCAGCAAGATCTATTCATTCAAGATCAAGCCGGCAGCAGGCTACAGAGTAAAAGAGAAGACAGAGACCGAGCCCGGCAGCCCTTATGCTGAATACATCAAGGTCACCGGCGAGGGATCACATGCAGAGGAAAGCACCGTCAAGTTCGAACTTAAGAAAGACGACAGCGGCATCTATTACTTCAACCTTTCCGATCTTACAGGCCTTAAGCCCGGAACAGAGATCAAGATCGGCGCGGAGTTTGAAGCAAACCAGCGCAACGTCGTAACGGAAGTTCTTCAGGCAGGCAAGCCTGCAGGCGACAAGGTACCCGGAACCATCACCATCGAGTCCGGCCTTACGACCACATCACCTGCAACGGCAATGGAGACGAAGGAGATCGTCTTCACGCTCACCGCAGGTCAGGATAACCAGTACGCAAAGGTTTACATCGCATACACCGATAAGGGTGCGGAAGTTAAGAAAGAGCTTACGATCGGCGAAGACGGCAAGTACACCTTCACGATGCCCGGTGTTGATGTGAAGATAATCGCAGACTTCTTCAGGCAGGCACACACGCTTACGACCGGCGGCGCCAGCGCAGGAGAGATCGATCTCAGCGCATCGGCTGCAGCAGAGGGACAGGCTATCACGGTATCCCTTTCAGAGGAAGGCGCGGCAGCAGGCAAGAAGATCACAGGCCTTACCGTTGAGATCACGGGCGGCAATGTTATCACCGAGCCCTATACGGATTCGGTAGCAGCACACTACAAGCAGAACGCGGACGGCACATGGACCTACACGATCCCCGGCTCGTTCAACTACCTGGACGGCACTGTCGAACTTGACCAGCTCGTTGAAGGTCTTACATTCACATTCATACCCGTTACCGGCGACAAGGCCCTTACCTTAAAGCCCGGTACGGTGGCCAACGGAACCATCGAGGCTCCTGCCTTTGCCGATGCAAAGGAAGAAGTAACGATCAAGCTTACACCCGGCAGCGGTTACAAGATCGACAGCAGCAGCGTTAAGGTCATCATCATCGGAGCCAACGGCTCCACGAAGACCGTCACCGCAAAGGGTTCGGGAACCATCTTCACATTCGTTGTTCCCGACAGCGTAACGGCAGGCTCCACTGCAGAGATCACAGCCAAGTTCGTTCCCGGCGTACAGTCCGGATCGGGCAAGGGCAAGGACGGAAAGCAGACCGTTTCGGTAGGTGTTTCCGTAGCAGTAGGCGTAGTTATAAATAAGAACGAAGCCATTGTGGAGAACGCAACGATCGTATCCAAGGGCCTCAAGGTCATATCAACAAACACCACTCAGGACAAGGTAGAGGCCCTGGCAGGATTCAGCGCCGGCCAGATCGGCATCGGCGGCGCCGTTGCCGTAAACGTTGATACATCCAAATCAATAGCAGTAGTTAAGGATACCGCAAAGGTGACCCTTACGGGCGGACCTCTTGAGGTAACCGCAAAGACCACAGCCAAATTCGACACCAACGCCAGCGCAAAGGGACAGGACAAGTCAGAGAACGCAGGCGTGGGCGCCGGCATCGCAGTATCCGTCACAGGTATAGACACAAAGGCCGAGATCGAGGATGAACCGAAAGAACATCACGTAATTCAGATCGCGGAAGGAAAGAAGCTTGACAGCGTAAAGGTATCGGCAACCACCACGGACACCCAGACCGTAGGCGCGACAGCCGGTGCTGCAGGCGGCATTTCGGTGACTCCGGTACTGGCACTCACGGTAGCCGGTGCGGACACCTACGCACATATCGGAAAGGGAACAACAGAGATCATCACATCGGGAGACCTTACAGTCTCCGCCGAAAGTGATGCATGGAGGCAGCTGGCAGCCAATGCGGCGGCAGCCGGCGACAGCGTCGGAGTAGGCGCATCCTTCTCCATCTCGGTACTCAACGATAAGACAAAGGCAAGGCTTTCAAGAAGCGTTAAGGCCAAAAACGTTACAGTAAACGTAAAAGCAAAGAACAGGGTTCGTTCGACATCACGAGCCAGCGCCAGCGGTGCATCAGGAAAGTCCAAGTCCGATGACAGCGGTTCTTCAGACGACAAGGCAGGCGCGGACAAACAGTCGGACGGTCCAATGGCGGGCGCAGGAAAACTGGCCGGCCACGTAAATGCAGGCGGCACATCACCTTCAGGTATTTCAAGCGCATCAGGCAAGAAGAACGGCGCATCAACAACCGAGGGCGGTATCGAAGTCGCAGCTGCACTTGCACTTAATGTACAGAACATCACGGCTGAGGCCATTATCGACGACGGTCTTTCAATCACAGCTGAAGGCGACGAGAAGAACGGCAAGGTCATCGTAAGGACTCAGACCTACAACGAAGCATATATAGCGGCCAACGGCAGCGCCAGCAAGGGTAAGATCGGTGTGGGCGTAGCGGTTGCTGTTAACGTTGTCTCATACAAGAGCAACGCCATCGTCGGCAACAGCTCAGTTTCGGCAAATGACATCACCGTTGAGGCAGTGATGATCCCCGAGACCCCCAGCACCGTAAACGAAGTACCCGCCAAGTCAAAGGGCTGGCTCATGGATCTCCTGGAGAACGCTCTCCAGTCACTGATCCTTGACATCGCAAAGAACGCAGGCCTTGCAGATCTCTTCGGCGAGAAGTCATCCAAGGTACTTGCGGACCTTCTTACGACGGCCGTTGACAAAGCCCTCGATTCCATCACCAAGGGAACAGGCTTCGAGGACCTTCTTAATAACAATCCTTATGAACAGCTTCAGAAGAACGTAGCCAACTTCCTGTCGCTCATCCTCGACTTCCCCACCAGAATGGAGAAGAAGATCGACGCCCTTCTTGAGGGCCAGGGCCAGGATATAGGCATACGTATCAGAGATACGCTCATTAAGTATCTGAAGGAACAGGCATTCCCCGTTATCCTTGACAAGATCCTCACGAACGTAACGAAGTACGTGGGACCCATCCTTATGGAGTGCATCACCCCCAACCCGGGCGGACCCGAGCAGGATGAATCTGAGTCAAAGATGAGGGCCGTATTCCTTGATGAGAAGGACGGTATCCTTATAGCCATCAGGGATAAGATCGAAGCCGACGTACTCAAGACCATCGGCGACCTTATCGGCACACAGCTTACAGTCGACAAGCAGAAGACCCTTCAGCAGAACGTTAAGGAAAATCTGAGGCACGTATTCGAGAACCTTGTGCGCAAGGTAGTGAATACTCTGACCGACGGCATCATGAACGTTGAGGAGTTCAAGAACTTCATCAAGGGTGATGTCAAAGACACTATCATACAGAATCTCAAGACAGCGGCTACCGAAGCAGGCAAGGCGCTTACTACTGCTGCCCTGGATTCGATCACCGGCCTCCTGGGCGCAAAGGTCACCGTAGATAAAGTAAACGGACACAAGTTCACGACCCAGGCCATCGCGGGTGCCAGCGGACAGCAGGTAGCCGTAGCCGGTTCCGTAGCGGTAGCAGTTATCAACGGCGATACGACGGCAGTCATCAAGGGCGCCGATGCCGCATCACCTTACGTAGTATCGGCAACAAACGACATCATAGTTAAGGCCGAAGCAAATCACGTTGAAAAGACAGTTGCATCTGCAGCTGAGGATTCAAGAGGCGAGGCTGATGCCAACGAGAACGCAGGCGCTTCTGCAGGTACAGCCGGCGGTTCATCACAGGGCGGCACAGACAAGACCATCTCGAACTCAGTCATCAACTGGGGCAACGGCGGAACGACCTCCATCTCAGAGAGGACCGTTCAGGTAACACCCGATGCCGACAAGAAGATCAAGAGCATCAAAGTCACCTACACCAAGCCCGACAAGACAAAGGGCGAGACCCAGCTGGCTCTTACACAGACAGACATGCTGAACGGCTACACCTTCGCGGTTCCCGAGACAGGCGATCCCAAGGCGGCAGGCGCAGGCAACAGCTATCCTATCAACAACCTGGGCGGCAGGTACGTTGAAGTACTTACCGGCTCGACCATAGAATATGTGATCACCTTCATCAGCAGGGATTCCCAGACCATGGACGTAATCGACCTCATCTGGACCGGCGGCGGCGAAGGAACGATCACAAAGAGGGCAAGCGAAGGCTCGGGCACAGGCGGCGAGAACATCGACGACTCCATCGGCGATGATGTTAAATGGAAAGAAAAATTCTACAACATCAAGGTAACGCCCGATGAGTATTACAAGCTTCAGGACGATTATCTGACATTCAAGTTCACGACAGAGAAGGATAAGGACGATCACTTCAGCATCAAGATGACGGAGAGCCTGATAACCGATGGTTACCCCATCTCCGTACTCACCTGCTCGGACGGCCGTGTACTTGTCAAGCTCTCAACCGAAAAATGGTACTGGCTGAAGAAAGGCACTTCGCTTCAGGCATTAGTAGATTTCGTCGGCAAGTTCCGGATCACCGTAAAACAGGGCGGCATATCAAACGGCGAGGCTCTCGACGAGATGACCGTAAACAACGACGTGATCGATCCTTCGAAGAAGGAACAGAACTCCGACGGCACATATACCAATTCCTATACGGTAATACCCAATGCTGACAGAGGTACCGTAAAGGTAAGGGATCTGGCGGCTGAGAAAGACGGAGATATACTCCGCGCTGCATACGAAGACCTTATCGCAGTTACCGTAATTCCCAAGGAAGGCTGCAAGTTCTACAAGCTCTTCATGATCTATAAGGACGAGGAAGGCCATGACAAGCGTCAGATGATCGTGACGAAGGACAGCTCCATCATCGATCCCGACGGCGGCACGACCTTCGTCTTCTACCTGCCCAAGTCAGATACAGTCGTTGTTGCCGTATTCCTCGAGAAGGCAGCAGGAGAGCAGGATCCTCCGGAAGAACCCGAGAAGACGGCCAGCGGCAAGACCATCGGCGTCGGCGCAGCATTCGCCATGACCTACAGCGATGTCAATGTAAACGCAGGCATCGGCAAGAACCGCAAGGTAACGGCGGGCGCAGTAGACGTAAGAGCTACATCGATCCATAACGCATCGACATCCGGCACAGCCGGTTCGGATCCTCTGGCAACAGCCTCCAAGGGCACCCAGTCAGAGACCACCAAGGACGTATCACTTGATGCGGGCGCATCACTTACGATCCTCTCCGATGAGGTCAAGGCGACCATCGGTGCAGGCTCCGTCCTCACCATCGGGGGAAGGGACAGCATAGCAGTTGATCCCGCAGATCCCGGATCGAAGTACGTAAGCTTCAACCTGCTGGCAGATCAGAGCGGTCAGACCAATACAAAGGCCAGCGCCTTTGCGGCAGGCAAGTCCACGGCGGTAGGCGCCAGCGTTACAGTTAATATAGTAGATTCTCTGATCGAAGCAGTCCTCGACGGAACCGTTTCGACCAAGGGCGCAGCAAATGTAGCTGCAAGAACATACAACAGGGACAACTCAGAGGCCCTGGCCACGGCAATGGGCGCAGACCTCGACAGATACCTGAACAAATTCGCAACAGGCGTGGACAATATCGAAAAGAAGGCCAATAAGCTTCTGGCAGGCGATTACTTCACACTGGGCGGCAGCAACGGCGGCGGCGGAACCTCCGGCGGCGGAAGCAGCAGCAACGGAAACAAGGAAAAAGCAAACACCACCCTTAATAAGAATAAGAAAGACGGCGGCGGCACCGACAACAACGCCAACCTTTCCAGCAACGTTCTGGCCAGCCAGAATGTAAAGATCCCCACCAGCGGCGGCAACGCGGCCAACAAGGGTTCCGAAGGCGCAGGCAAGGCAGGCGAGGCATCAGGAAAGAACTTCTCCGACAACCAGAAGAACGGCGGAGACGAGCAGTCCTTCCAGGTAGCTGCGGCAGTCGGCCTCAACATCACGAAGCACAAAGCACATGCAACCGTTAACGGCAGCCTTACGGCAGCCACCATCGACGTTGCATCGGTTAACCGCGGCAACTTCCTTACAAAGGGAACCGGTATCGCAATGAGCCTTGGCAGAAAGTCCAACTCCATCGCAGCCGGCGTAGCGGTAAGCGTAAACAAGAACGAGACCATCACACTTATCAACGGCAGCCTTATTGCAAAGGATCAGACCGAGGAGAAGGGCGACGTTTCGATCACCGCAAAGACCACCCAGAACATGGACGGCAAGTACAGGGGACTCCTGGCAGCCCAGGCTCTGGCCGGTGCGGTCAGCGGCGCGGACGGCACCATCTCCCTGGCAGGTTCCGTTGTTGTAGTTGTTGATGATGCCGAGACAGCAGTTAAGATCAACAAGGACAACAATAAGGAAGTCAAGATAGAAGGCGCAAAGATAACCATCGAAGCCTACGACAAGACGAAGCTGGCGGTACGTGCCGGCGGCGTCAGCATCTCGAAGGGCTCGAAGGTCGGCGTCGGCGTTGCGTTCTCACTGATCTATGCAAACGAGAGTGTAGACGTATATGTAGGAAACGGCACCAAGATCGTGGGCGAGAGCCTGGAGATCAATTCGGAGAAGGCAAGAGTCGATTTCTCGGACTACACCTTCGCACTCGGTGTTCAGAACTTCATCACCGACACATCAGACCTTTCGGCAACAGAGAAGGCCACAGCAAAGAAGGGCTTCGTAAATCTCGACAGAGACAAGACAAAGGACAATGCACCTTACACCATCGACATCAACATCAACACATCCGATGCACTGGCGCTGGTAGATGCACTCAACGTTCTTTCATCAACAAACTACTATCTTGAAGCGGTAGCAGGTTCCATCATGGGTTCACAGGGCGCTGATTCGACGCTGTCCCTTGCGGGCTCGGTAGCAATGCTCTTCTTCAAGAACAAGGTAAACGCAACCATCGGAAACAACGTTACCATCGATCTTTCAGGCAGCACCTACAAGACCTGGAAGGACAGAAACGACAACGTATGGTACATCAGAGGCGATGACGTATTCGTACTCGGCAGCGACGGACTTCTCCGTGACGCCGGATTCAAGGCGGCAGTTCTCGGCGCAGCAAAGGAAGGCACCGAAGCATACGAGAACAAGAAGACAGAGACCATCGACGGTGCAGAGTACACCTTATACACAGTTGGCTCGAGAGTCTTCTATGTATATAAGGTATCCGATACTCAGAGCCGCGTATACGAGAAGTCAGGCGGCAAGCTCAAGACAAGCGACATCACCTGGTCGATGCTGAACGCATCGGAGACCACGGATACGCTGGAGCGCGGCATGAACTTCAGGGCCTTTGAGGATGCAAACATCCGCATCATCGCAGGTTCCGTAAGCGTATCTCCTTCGAAGGCAGGCGTAGGCCTCACCGTAGCTTACATCCAGAACGAGGATGAAGTTAAGGCCACGGTAGGAACCAACTCGAAGATCAACGTAGCCGTAAACGAAGGCGAAAAGGGCGGATATATCCAGACCGCATCTTTCAGTGCAGACATCCTTCTTGTAACGGTAGCGGCAGCGATCTCCAGCTCATCCTCCTCCAAGTTCAACCTGGGCGGCGCATTCAACGTAGCAGCCATCGACAACCTGGCAGAGGCTTCCGTAGGAGCAGGCACGGTCATCACCGCAAGGGATGATGTAAGGATCATGAGCTCCGTTGACACCAACGAAGTTCTCGTATCACTTTCGGCTGCCGGCGGCGCAGGCGACGTAGCCGTAGGCGCAACGGTAGCGGTAGTACTCGACAACGCAGAAGCAACGACAAAGATCGGCAAGGCGGCCAGGCTTGAGAGCCTTGCAGGATCTGTAACAGTAGAGAGCAAAAACTACGAACGTCTTATCAACGTACTTGCATCCGCATCGGCGGCTCCCGCCGGAAAGGCAGCGGCTGCAGGTTCCATCGGCGTGCTCATCTCCGGAACGAAGGCCGGCGTTGATATAGCCGAAGAAGCAACGATCGTCGCAGAGAAGGATGTGAACATCCTCACCGATACCGAATCGATGCTTGTGGAAGTAGGCATCGGCGTGAGCGTAGGCGGCTCGACGGCAGCTGTAGGAGCTTCCGTACTTGTTAACATCCTCAACCGTGAAGCCACCATCGTGATCCACGACGGAGTAACGATCACGGCCACCACGGGCAACGTCCTCATTCAGTCGACGGGTGCCGATGAAAACATCATCATCGGTCTTGCGGTTGCAGCTACACAGGGCAACGGCATCACCGGAACGATCCCCGTACTTGTATCAAATACGAAGATCGAGAACGTGATCGGCGACAAGCAGATCGAGAAGGATGACGACGATGACGACCTTGCATCGACCGCCACAGGCTCGGGCAAGACCATCAACATTACGGCAGGCGACTCCATCGGAGTATTCGCAGATCTTGATACACAGTCATACATGTTCGCCGGCGGCG
>JAFRYJ010000094.1 GCA_017437705.1 Lachnospiraceae bacterium | reverse complement strand
GGCAGTTATTACAGACGATATTGAGATTGTCTGCAGGAATATCCACGATAAGCTGGTGGAGGGGATAAGGAAAAGGCTTGATTCAGATACTCCGGTGGGCTTCCTGCTTTCGGGAGGACTGGATTCATCGCTGGTATGCGGCATTTCCGCGAAGCTTATGGCCAGGCCTCTGGAGACCTGGTCCATAGGTATGGATCTGGACGCCATAGACCTGGGATACGCCAGGGAGGTGGCGGAATACATCGGTTCCAACCATCATGAGGTGATAATCACTAAGCAGGACGTAATAGATGCTATCGAGCCCGTGGTGGAGCTGCTGGGGACTTATGACATCACCACGGTCCGCGCATCCATCGGCATGTACCTGGTGTGCAAGGCCATTCACGAACAGTCGGATATAAGGGTCATCCTTACCGGCGAGATATCAGACGAGATCTTCGGCTACAAATACACGGATTTCGCGCCGAACGCGGAGGAGTTCCAGGCTGAGGCGGAGAAGCGTATCCGCGAGCTGCACATGTATGATGTGCTCCGTGCGGACCGCTGCATCAGCGTAAACTCCCTGGAGGCAAGAGTGCCCTTCGGCGATCTGGATTTCGTGGAATACTGCATGAGCATCGACCCGGAAATGAAGATGAACAAGTACGGAAAGGGAAAGTACCTTTTAAGGAAGGCCTTCGAAAACGACGCCCTTATACCCGATAAGATACTTTGGAGGGAAAAGGCGGCATTCTCCGATGCGGTGGGGCATTCGCTGAAGGATGATATCACCGAATATGCCGAGAGCTTCTACACGGATGATGAATTCGAGGAAAAGATTCAAAAGTATGATCACGCAAGGCCCTTCACAAAGGAGTCGCTGCTCTACAGGGAGATCTTTGAGAAGTATTATCCGGGACAGTCGCAGATGATCGTCGATTTCTGGATGCCCAACAAAAACTGGGAGGGCTGTGATGTAAAAGACCCTTCAGCCAGAGTCCTTTCAAACTACGGCGACAGCGGCAAATAAGGAGCGATACTATGAAGTTTACGAAGATGCAGGGCTGCGGCAACGACTATATATACATTTATACGGGCGAAGAAGCGGTTACCGACAAGCCTGAGCTGGCGAGGCGGTTAAGCGACAGGAATTTCGGTATCGGCGGGGACGGCGTGATATTCATAAACCCCACCGAAAAAGCGGATTTCGAGATGGAGATGTACAACGCCGACGGTTCCAGAGGAAAAATGTGTGGGAACGGAATACGCTGTGTGGCCAGATATCTCTATGATCATGGCATGGTCTCCGGGGAGAAAGTTCGGATCGAAAGTTTTGGAAGTATTAAAGATATTCGACTGAACATAGAAGATGGAGAGGTGAAGAGTGTATGTGTCGATATGGGGCAGCCCATACTGGAAGCCGCTATGATCCCGGCAGATCCTTCTGCCACCATGGAAGGAGCAGATGATAAGGGACGGTTGATTAATGTAACCTATGCCGTGGCAGGAGGAAACCGGAAGATGACAGCAGTTTCCATGGGGAATCCCCATGCGGTTATTTTCTGCCATGATATAGACCAGCTTGAATTAGATCGGAAAGGACATTATTTTGAACATTCCAGGGTATTTCCGGAGGGAGTCAATACCGAGTTTGTTCAGATCTGTGACAGACAGAACTTCAGAATGAGAGTGTGGGAGAGGGGAAGCGGAGAGACCTATGCCTGTGGCACAGGCGCCTGCGCAAGCCTGGTGGCGGCGGTACT
>JAFRYJ010000093.1 GCA_017437705.1 Lachnospiraceae bacterium | reverse complement strand
CACAAGGTCCAACAGGGTGGACATCGGCGTAAGGGTCGAGCTGCCGGCAGAGGTGTTCTCGCACCTCACGGACGAGCTCTACGAAAGCAAGATAGTCTACAGGACCGAGAAATACGGCGACCTGGTGCGCACCTTCTGCATGAACCCCAGAGGGGCTGTGGTCAACGAGAATACGAACGGCATCATAACGGTGAACGGGCACAGCTACGAGGATCCCTCGAAGCAGACGGATAATACGAATTTCGCGCTGCTGGTATCGAAGCATTTTTCGGAGCCCTTCAAGGATTCCAACGGATACGGCGAGAGCATAGCGCGTCTCAGCAACATGCTGGGCGGCGGCGTCATCATCCAGAGGTTCGGAGATCTTATAAGGGGCCGCAGATCCACGCCGGGAAGGATCCAGAAATCCTTCGTGGTGCCTACTCTGCAGGCCACGCCGGGAGATCTGAGCCTCGTGCTTCCCAAGAGGCTCCTGGACGGCATAATCGAGATGATATACGCGCTGGACAAGGTGGCTCCGGGAACGGCCAACGAGGACACGTTGCTTTACGGTGTGGAGGTCAAGTTCTACAACATGGAGGTAGATGTGTCGGAGAGGCTGGAGTCACGGCATGAAGGGCTCTATGTAATAGGCGACGGCAGCGGCATAACCCATTCCCTGTCCCATGCGTCGGCCAGCGGCGTATATGTGGCACGGAACATTGCGGAAGGAGACCGGTGACCATATGGAGGATTACGTATTCGGAGCAGATATCGGCGGCACCACCGTAAAGCTGGGGCTTTTCAGGGATGGAAGTCTTATATCGAAAAGCGAGATACCCACGAGAACAGACAGCGGCGGAGCGTTTATCCTTCCGGATATCGCCGGAGCGGTATTGAAAGAGCTCCGCGAAAAAAAGATAGATGTTAATAATGTGGCAGGCATCGGGGCAGGCGTGCCCGGGGCCGTAACGGATGAACGCATCGTCAATAAATGCGTGAATCTTGGCTGGGGCGTAACGGACGTGGCTTCGGAATTATCAGGGCTTACGGGCATAGGCAATGTAAAAGCCGCGAATGATGCCAATGCAGCCGCGCTTGGCGAGCTGCATTTCGGAGGCGGCAGAGGATGCCGGAGCATGGTGATGCTCACTCTGGGTACCGGCGTCGGAGCAGGCGTTATAATCGACGGAAAGATCGTATCCGGAGCATTCGGTGCCGCCGGGGAGGCGGGCCACATCACGGTATCTCCGGATGAGGCCGAAGCCTGCGGCTGCGGCAAGAGGGGCCATCTGGAGCAGTATGCTTCAGCAACGGGCATAGTACGTACGGCAAGGAAGCTTCTGGAAAATACCGGAGCGGATTCGGCACTCGGAAATATCCCCGGGTTTACGGCACGGGATGTATTCCGGGCTGCGAAAGAAGGAGACATCACGGCACTTACGGCTGTCGACAGGGCTGCGGATATGCTAGGCCTTGCGTGCTCGTATATATCATGCGTCGTCGACCCCGAAGCCTTTGTAATAGGCGGAGGCGTTTCGCTGGCGGGAGATTTCCTGCTTAACAGGATCAAGGCGGCTTACAGAAAATATGCATTCCATGCATCGGAGGATACGGAGTTCAGGCTGGCATCACTGGGTAATGATGCGGGCATGTACGGAGCAGCGATGCTGATATCGGAAGAGTAAATTCGCTGACGGGGGAGATAAAGATGAGGATACTTGTTATGGACGCCCAGGGCGGCGGAGTAGGAAAACAGCTTGTAACGGCGATCAAGAAGGATATGCCGGATTCATATGTGACAGCGGTGGGCACCAATACCGCGGCCACGGCAGCGATGATGAAGGCCGGTGCCGACGAAGCGGCAACGGGAGAAAACCCGGTCAAAGTGGGCTGCAGGAAAGCCGACATCATAGTAGGCCCTGTAGGCATAGTCATAGCCGATTCCCTCGGCGGGGAAGTGACGCCTGATATGGCGCTGGCTGTGGCACAGAGCAGTGCCAGGAGGGTGCTCATACCCTTTAACCAGTGTGACAACATCATTGCGGGAGTATCGGATCTCAGCACCTCCGTGCTTATAAAAAGTGCGGTAAATGAGATAAAAAAGTACGCCTGCGAAGATTGACATATCCGGGGTTCAGAGGCTATACTTTATGTACAGACCTGCATGAAGCGGTATACTGCACAGAAGTGCATCTTTATTCATTTGTTTATTTGTG
>JAFRYJ010000092.1 GCA_017437705.1 Lachnospiraceae bacterium | reverse complement strand
GTCTGTCGATGACGCGTGATGTAAGGACCGAATTCTCTGATGCTTTTCCTTCTCTCTTGTTGAATCCTCCTGGGATCTTGCCCACTGAGTACATTCTCTCTTCGAACTCAACGCTCAAAGGGAAGAAGTCGATACCCTCTCTGGGCTTTTCGGATGCCGTTGCCGTAGATAATATGACTGTGTCATTGTAATGGATAAATACGGCGCCGTTTGCCTGAGCAGCAACTCTTCCCACATCACCAGTCAGTGTTCTGCCTGCAAGATCCATAGAAAAGCTTTTGTATTCTTTTCCCATTCTTCAGTTTTACTCCTTATAGATTTTCAGGAAACGCCGTTTTACGGGCTTTCCTTAAAATATGGGGAGCGGTATTGCCACTCCCCAATTTTTCCGATTATTTTCTTAAGCCGAGCTTTTCAACGATAGCCCTGTATCTGTTGATGTCTTTTCTCTTAAGATAATCCAGAAGACCTCTTCTCTGACCAACCATCTTCAGAAGACCTCTTCTTGAATGGTGATCCTTCTTGTTCTCTTTCAGATGCTCTGTAAGATAAGAGATCCTGAAGGTAAGCAGCGCGATCTGAACCTCGGGTGAACCTGTGTCCTCGGGCGTCTTGCCGTACTTGGCGATGATCTCTTTCTTCTGATCAACTGTCATCATAATGTTGTTCCTCCTTAATTGATTAAATGCCGTACATTAAGGCACGGTCGGAGAATTCCGTTGCCTGAATGCAGGTTGATGTTCCTTTTATAAGAACTTTAGCATTATATCACAGGTCAAAAAGCCTGTAAATAACTTAATTAGGTACAATCCGCACAGTTCCCCGCGCTTCGGCTCTTATTCCACCTGCCACAGATGTTCGGGATATGTGCCGTCCTTCTTTAATGCTTCGACTGCTTTAACCACGTTTTCCTTGTCTTCCCTGTAGGTAACGCCAAACCACTTGCCGGCAGTCTTCAATACCCTGACGCTGCCCTTTCCGTCCTTTATCATCTTTCCCACGACTTCGGGAAGCAGGTATTCCGATTTAAGGGGATCCTTTTTTACTTCCTCGCGGAGGAAGGGCAGAAAGCCTTCATCCAGGATATCGAATATGCTGCTCTGAAGGCCGAACATGTTCATGGATACGGGCGTTCCGTCATCCAGAGGAGACCAGGTCTCACCGTCGTCTTCCAGGAATGCCTGACCGAAAGGCCGCTTTTCGATCTTCTTTCTTTCTTTGATATCGATAAGGCAGTCGTTCTCATCAACACGGCAGACGCCTCTGGATACGGACCCGTTCTCGGTGATGGTGTTCTGGATCTCGTAGCCGATCATCATATGTGATCCGTAAAGTGAATTCAGCGGGTCTGAAAGGAAATCGTAGGCCTTGACAAAAGCGTCCCTGCCGTAATAGTCGTCTGCATTTATTACAAGGAACGGGCCTTTTACTGTGTCCCTGCATGCCAGTATGGCCTGGCCTGTGCCCCAGGGCTTTTTACGTCCTTCCGGTACGGTTATCTCTTCCGGTATGTCGTTCATATCCTGGAATGCGTATTCAACATCCGCAAAGGGCCTTATCTTAGCCGTTATTGCCTCCTCAAAGGCCTCTTCATGCTCCTTCCGGATAATGAAAACCACCTTTTTAAAGCCGGCCATGATGGCATCGTAGATCGAGAAATCGATGATGATGTCGCCGTCTTCATTGAGTCTGTCCAGCTGCTTGAGCCCGCCGTACCTGGAGCCCATGCCCGCCGCCATGATGACGAGCACCGGATCCTCCTCTGCCGGCATGCGGCTCATCTCAAGGGCATCAGAAACAGGGATCTCCAGGATGCTGGCGATCATGTCCGTTGATGATACGGAGGGTCTGGAATCCGATGCGGTCTCCCAGCTGTGCACGGTGTTTACCGTTACCCCTGCCCTGTCTGCAAAATCAGCCTGAGTAAGGCCGTTTATCCTTCTGAATCTTTTGATGGCCTGCCCCAGGGCAGTGCCTCTTATCTCGGTATTCTTCATTGTTCCGTTACCTTTGTAATGATGTTTATCACTCTGTTCCTAACGAAAAAGTGTTCTTCAATATCTTCAGCTCCGCTAACGCCGAGAGTCCTGAGTGCTTCTTCCAGCACCGCTTCCTCCGGTGAGTCCAGCGGCACTCTGATCGTAGCTCTGTATCTTCCGTTGACCTCCACCGGGATCTCCGCGATCACACGGCTCCTGTCGTACCCGGGCTTTTCTTCCCCGGATACGAAGCCGCTGTGTCCCAGGCCGCTCCACATTTCCTGACACATAAACGGAGCATAAGGGGACAGCATCACGGTATATTTCTCAAGAACGCGGCGTCCGAAAATCTCCGGCTGCCTGGAATACTTCATGAGCACCGGGACCTGCCTTGAAGCCGTGAGGATGTCGTATACCATGGTGTCCCCGGCATCATTTTCGATCTCGCCGGCTGCAGCAGCTTCCCCGCAGCGATCCGTGTATACGGTGAACACCCTGTTAAGGAACCTGAATATGCCCTCCAGTTCGTCGTCGTCCGGGTCTGCGTCTGAGTGAAGTGATGACCAGACGGACATTACGTCGTATCCGTAGCATTTCAGAAGTTCTTCCGGGTACGACCGTCTGCCGCCGGGAATGATCCTGTCTTCACTGTCCTTCCACTTTCTTTCGATAAGTCTGTGATTATAAAAAACCATTTCTTCCCGTAATTACATTCAGGTCCGCATGTGCGGAGCGCCTGTCAGCAAAGATAAGTTTGCAGGCACAGGCGGACCTGAGCGCGCGAGCGGAAGCATAAAATGCTTTTACATCGCCGCGAGCTGCGCATCCTGCGCGGAGCGCCCTTCGTTTGCGGGTATCACCCGCAAACGAAGGAGCCCGGCAAAGCCGGACTCCCTGTGAGTCTTGAAATGTCAGTATTATTCGTCGTCGTCGGATCTCTCTGCTGCAGCAACGATCTTGTCCTGTACGTCCTGAGGAGCCTGCTCGTAGCGTGCGAATTCATATGAATAGTCGCCTCTGCCGCCGGTCATCGAACGGAGGATCGTTGAATAGCCGTAAAGCTCTGCAACGGGGATATCTGCGAGAACTTCCGTAACGCCCTTCTTAACAGGATTCATACCGAGCACACGGCCTCTCCTCTTGTTAAGGTCGCCCATAACGTCGCCGGTGAAATCCTCGGGAACGACTACCCTGAGGGAAGCGATGGGCTCAAGAAGAACGGGTGCTGCCTGAAGGAACGCCTTCTTGAAGGCCTGCCTTGAAGCAGTCTTGAATGCCATTTCCGAAGAGTCTACGGGATGGTAGGAACCGTCGGTAAGCGTAGCCTTAACGCCTACAACGGGATAGCCTGCAAGAGGGCCTGCGCCAACGGAATCGATGAGACCCTTTTCAACAGCAGGGAAGTAGTTCTTGGGAACTGCGCCTCCTACTACGCACTCTTCGAATACGTAAGGTGTCTCGAGATCGCCTGAAGGCTCGAAGGTCATGGCAACGTCGCCGTACTGGCCGTGTCCGCCTGACTGCTTCTTATATTTCTCTCTTACGTCTACTTTCTTCCTGATGGTCTCCTTGAAAGCGATCCTGGGCTCAAGAAGGTCTACTTTGACCTTATACTTGCCCTCGAGCATGCTCTTAACTACCTGGAGATGCATGTCACCGATACCGTAAACGAGAGTCTGATGATTTGCAGCATCGTTAACTGCCTTGATGGTGGGATCCTCTTCCATGATCCTTCCGAGAGCCTGGGAGATCTTGTCTTCCTCGCCCTTTGTAACGGCTGCATATCTCATGTAGTTGTAGGGAACGGGCATTTCCGTTCTGGGATATACCACGGGTGATGCCTTAAGAGACAGTGTATCGAAGGACTTCGTTGCTGAAAGCTTACCGATGGCGCCGATATCGCCGGCCTTTAATTCGGGAACTTCGATAACGTCCTTGCCCCTCATAACATAGAGCTTGGAAACTCTTTCTTCTGTATTTGCATCATAATTATATACGGTGGAATCTGATTTGAGCTCGCCGGATAATACCTTTACAAGTGAATACTTGCCGATGAAGGGATCCACAACGGTCTTCCATACAAATGCCGATACAGGCTTTGCGGGATCGAAATCAGCCTTGTATTCCTCGTCTGTCTTGGGATCCTTTCCGATAAATCCGCCGTTCTCCCTTGCGGGTGAAGGCATGTAATCGCAGCAGATCGAAAGCAGGCTTGCTGTTCCGCATGCAAGGTCGCCGGAGCCGCACACAACGGGATATACCGAGCAGTCCTCGATGCTCTTCCTGAGTGCATCTGTTATCTCCTCGTCGGTGAATTCCTCGCCGCCGAAGTACTTGTCCATGAGTTCCTCTGATGTTTCCGCAACCGACTCGAGAAGGCCGTCTCTAGTGCTTTCCACTGTATCTGCCATATCCGCAGGGATATCGCAGGCGGTCTCTTTGCCCTTTTCGCCGTACTTAACGCCTGTCTGCTTTACAATGTTGACAGCGCCGGTCAGCTTGCCGCCTTCCTTTACAGGGAAGATGAAGGGTACCACTCCGCTTCCGTAAAGCTCCTGAAGCTGTTCTACAACTCCGGTGTAGTTCGCATGCTCGTCTTCCACGTTTGTAACGAATACAAGCCTGGGAACGTTGTACTTCTCGCAGAGATCCCATGCCCTGATGGTTCCGGACTCAACGCCGGACTTGGCTGATACCACGATGATGGCGGAATCGGCAGCTGTAAGAGCCTCTACTACCTCGCCGCAGAAATCCAGTGTGCCGGGAGTATCGAGGAAATTGATCTTCTTTCCTTCCCACTCGATGGGCACTACTGTTGTGCTGATGGAGAACTGTCTCTTGACCTCTTCCTTGTCGTAGTCTGAAATCGTATTGCCGTCCGCTACCTTGCCGGTACGTGTGATGATGCCTGCGGTAAGAGCTATGGCTTCGATGAGCGTTGTCTTGCCGCAGCCGTTGTGGCCTAAGATGGCAATATTTCTGATGTCTTCTGTTTTGTATACATTCATATGTTTCTTCCCCCGTATATTAATTTCCTTATACACATAGTATTAATATTTTACTAAAACCGTCAGTCAAATTCAATAGGAATCTTACTTATGTTCATTGCCGATAAGGCCCGATGATGTTATCATTGGCTGAAGACATCACATTGCATCACAGCTGCGGCATCAAACCTGCCAGTATACATCCCGGAGGCCGGCATCATGAAGAAAAGACCTGCTCTTAAAGGCACCGTATGCGTGCCGGGAGATAAATCAATATCACACAGATCCGTCATGTTCGGCGCTATCGCGAAAGGCGATACGAGGATCTCCCATCTGTCCAACGGCGCCGACGTCAGTTCCACCATGTCCTGCTTCAGACAGCTGGGCATAAAGATAGACGAAAACCCCTCGGAGATAGTCGTACACGGCAAAGGCATGCACGGGCTCACATCTCCTTCGGAAACGCTGTATGCGGGAAACTCAGGTACCACCACAAGGCTTATGACGGGCATCCTTGCGGGACAGCCCTTCGACTCTGTCATAACCGGTGATGCCTCCATCTGCAGACGCCCCATGAGGAGGATCATCGATCCCCTGACGGAAATGGGTGCATGCATTGAAAGCTTTGAAGGAACGGGCTGCGCTCCCCTTACGATCACAGGCAAGCCCCTCCACGGTGCGGACTGGGATTCGCCGGTAGCGTCGGCCCAGGTGAAGTCAGCCATCATGCTGGCTGCACTGTATGCAGACTCTCCCACCACCGTCAACGAGCCTTATACCTCCAGAAACCACACGGAGATCATGCTGCCTGCCTTCGGTGCATCGGTGCATACCTTCGGCACCACAGTCTTCACTGAACCGGCTGAGGAACTATACGGTCAGGACATCTACGTTCCCGGGGATATCTCATCCGCGGCGTTCTTCATCGCCGCAGCCCTTATAACGGAGGGCTCTGAGGTGCTCCTTAAGGATGTGGGCATAAATCCCACCAGAGACGGCATCATCAAGGCCGCGCTGGAGATGGGCGGAGATATAGAGATAATGAACCGCAGGAGCGTTTCCGGCGAAGAGATGGCAGACATACTGGTGCGTTCGTCATCACTCCACGGTATCCGCATAGGAGGGGGCCTCATACCTTCTCTTATAGACGAGATCCCCGTTATAGCCGTAATGGCCGCGGCCGCCAGAGGCACCACCGTCATAAAGGATGCGGCCGAGCTTAAGGTGAAGGAATCAAACCGCATAAGGACCATGTGCGAGAACCTTACGGCCATGGGCGCCAACGTTACGGAAACTGCCGACGGAATGATAATACGCGGCGGCGAGCCCCTCTGCGGTGCGTCGATAAACACAAAAAAAGACCACCGCATAGCCATGAGCTTCTGCGTGGCCTCACTCATCTCCGAAACGCCGGTCACCATAGAAGGTTCGAAGTGCGTCGATATATCCTATCCCGGTTTTTATAAGGACTTCGACAGCCTGCTGGACGAACCGGGAGAATACTATATAAAAAACTGAAGACCCTGAATAACAAATATCGGCCGCCCATTCCGGACGGCCGTTTTTTTTATGCTGAAATCATCGTCTGAGCCCCTCGAGAACGCTCCACTGTTCGTTCAGATATCCCTCATGCTGCTCCCTGCTTTCGGAGATAAATTCGAAGGTCAGGTAATCGGGGGCGATCCTCTCGATCAGCTCCTTTACGCCCTTCGCGATAAACGGCTTGTGCCGGTCCACCTGGAATACATACATGAAAAGCTTGAAGTTCCTCTCGCCGTAATCCGCCGGCATCCCGTCATATTCCTTCATGGCCTTTTTCACGATGTCGCCGGTTACGGAGCCTTGCAGATGCACGCCTTTAATGTATTTGCAGAGGTCTCCGTGGAGATCGAGCATCTGATGCACATATTCCACAGCCTCGTCCATGTCTCTGAGGTCCAGATTCGTATGCATCAGGTGGCCCGTATCAAGCATGATGCCTTTCTTTTTGTAATTCACATGGTCCAGCATGTACTTCGTCCTGTCGGGCTTAGTAAAGTCGAATCCCGGCAGCCAGAGATTCTCAAGAAGGAGCCGGGGGCCGTCCCAGTCTGCGGGAAAAAGCTCATTCAGAAGCTCGCAGTGGGCATCCAGGACATCAAAATCGTCCTCGTTGAAGACGTTGGCCATCTCCTCCTCGTCGGTGCATGATGCCACATGGAATACCACGTATTCCGCCTCGTATTTCAAAGCGTTTTCAATATCCTTTTTATACTTTGCGATAAGGTCTTCGTGCCTTAATCCGCCGTAATGCCTTATGATGTTCTCTTCCTTCTCGAACTGGCGGAGAAGGGTCTCCATGTCGCCCCTCCAGAAATCGTAGAGGTGCATTATATTCGTCATGTGAAGGCCTGTCACCTTTTCTTTCCTGATGATGCCCCGCACGTCATCCTCGAAGCACATCAGCTCCACGCCGTCGAACCTTGAACCCATCATGGATTCCAGGTCTGCGCTGCTCTCATATCTTTCAAGGTCGCATTCCGAAGTCGTTATATTGAACTGGATCTTCATTTAAGGGCCTCCTCCGTTTCCTCAGCATTCGATATCTTAACGGCATTTCTGAAAACAATGCCGTCATCGTTTTTCTCAAGATCGCATACATAACCGCAGCAGTTGCCTATCCAATAACCGTAATAACCGAGAGCCTTCTCGTCGAAATCATCCATAAGGCTCATGATGGTGCCGCCGTGGACCACCATTGGTATCAGCTCTCTGTCTTCCCTTTCCAGGAGCTTTAAAAATGCCTTCGAGACCCGGGCCCTGAATTCGCTGTAGATCTCGCCTCCGGGGCACCTTGAAAGGCACATGTCGTCCACCCATTTCCTGTAGGCGGTGTCGTTCTCCATCTCGTCGGCAGATCTTTCCTCAAAATCACCGAAATCCATCTCTTCAAATCCTGGTACGATCTCCGTCTCCGCCCCGGGGAAGATGATGTCCGCTGTCTGAGAAGTCCTCTGATACTTCGTTACATATACCTTCCCATATCCTGAAAGAGTGCCGAACTTTTCTGCCAGTTCGATCCCCTCCGGCGCCAGAGGCTGGTCGGTCCTGCCGATATACTGCTTCAGCGCATTGCCGGGGGTTACGGAATGACGGATCATCAATAATTTCATGGTTTTTTGCTCCTTGATCACCTGAGGAATGCCGCAGACCATGCGCACTACCCTGCCGGCCTTTTCCGCCAGGGCGCACATCAGCCTGCCCGTCGCCTCACGGGCCAGTCTTTCTTTCTTGTCAAGAGGTACGATGCCGCATCCGGTCTCGGAGCATACCACTACTTCCTTCTCCAGAAGGGCGTCGAGCATGCTCAATGCGTTTTCCGGGTCTGCCTTTACGAGGTCTTCCAGGCCGTATAATACGGGAGCATCATCCGTAAGAGATCTGCCGATGTCGGCATCATCATAGCCAAGGCTCTTTACATAGTCTGTCTTTCCCGAGCAAACGGCGCCTGTAACAAGTATCATATCAAAAACCTTTCCGCAATAAAGAGTCCCGCCAGGAGCGTTATCTGTGCCAGCTGGTTGATGTATCCGGCCAGGTCTCCCGACATTCCCTCAAACTGCCTGTTCGCAAGATAAAGTACGTAAAGATAGTTAAGTAAAAGCATTAATGCACTTATAAGTACCGTCCAGGGAGATACCCAGAAGAGTATACCGAAGGCTCCTGCCGCGAAGACCAGAAGGATAATAAAAGCAGTCCCTGACGACGCCTCGGAAAAGGTGGATAAAAGGCCGTTCTTTTCACCGGCTTTAATGAATATGCCCGACAGTGATGCCAGCACTCTGGAGAGCATCTGGAATGCCAGAAGGGCCATAACGGCCTTGAGTGTGCCGCTGATCTCCAGGCACAGCACGTAGTAGATAAAGAAATAAACGCAGGTATATATGATGGCGAAGGCTCCGGCGTTGGGGTCCTTCAGTATCTGACGTTTCTTTTCCGGCAGGGCGTGGCTGGACAGGGCATCCACCGTATCGCAGAAACCGTCCAGATGGATCCCTCCGCTGATGAAGACCGGTATCACCGTGTAACCCGCAGCCCTTATGAATGCATCAAAGAAGCATTTATCGCATATAAGCCACCACAGCCACAGGAAGCCTCCGATAACGGCTCCCACCAGCGGCAGCATCGCCAGCATGTATTTCATGTTCTCCTTTTTCCATTCCACCATCGGAGCCGGCAGCTTCGAAAACATGGAAAAAGACATTGCTATGGAACGCAGGATGTCCATCAGCATTCTCCTTTTATCTTAAGCGGTATCCCGCATACTACTTCGTAAACCTCGTCCGCCATGGATGCAAGGCTCATGTTGATCCTTCCCATGGCTTCTATGTAACGGTTGGTGCTGTCATCGTACATAAGCGGCTCCCTGGCCACATCATTCGTGATGATGACCATATCGCTGCACTTCCCCGAAAGCTTCCGGATGCCCTCAGTCACCTTATATGTGGGATCATGCTCGGTGCCGTCGTCCTCGTACATCTCGTTGGCCGTTAGATTCCCGACGCACTCAAGGAGCACAGTTCCGCCTTCGACCGGCGCACTGCCTATATCCGTATACTGTTCCACGGTTATAAAACCCTTGTCCTTACGGAGATCCCTGTGCCTCTTAATGCGGATCTCCCCTTCTTCTCCGAAAGGCTTCATGGTAGCCGCATACCACACGGGTAATGCAAGCTCCAGGCATTTCTTCTCGCCGAAGGAGGATTTTCCGCTGGCTGACCCGCCGATCACAAGTATTATCATTTAGTCTCTTCCTCATCAAAGGGCGTGTACTGCTCTACGCCGGCGTTTGCAAATGTGGCCGAATCATTGTAAACGGAAAGGGCCATGTCCAGTATCGATATCATGCACATGGCTCCCGTGCCCTCGCCCAGCTTCAGACCGGCGTTAACGGGCGGTTTGAGGCCCAGCTCCTCCATTATATAGACTGCGGCCGGTTCCGCCGACGTGTGGCTGGGTATCATTGATATTATCGAACCGGGGCACAGCCTCTTGGCAATAAGTGCCGCGGCGGATGAAATAAGCCCGTCGATGACCACCGGTACACGGTACAGGGCGCCGCCGATATAAATGCCTGCCATTGTGGCTATATCAAAGCCGCCCAGTTTGGCAAGGATGTCAAGCGGATCGTCCCTGTCCGGTCTGTTGACTTCTATTGCCTTCTCAATTACTTTTATCTTCCGCTCCAGCCCTTCGTTGGAAAGACCTGCGCCTCTGCCTGTGGTCACGGTTACGGGCAGGCCTGTCAACACGGCTGTTGCCGCACTGGATGTGGTCGTATTGCCTATACCCATCTCGCCCGTCGCGATGATGTCATAGCCTTTGTCTTTATAAGTTTTGACAAGTGAAATGCCGTTTTCAATTGCCTGAAGCGCCTGCTCCCTGCTCATGGCCGGTCCTTTTGCAATATTTCCGGTACCGTCGGCCACATGCATATCGACGGTCCCCGGAACACGCACCAGCATGCCTGCATCGATGGATACCGGATCCACGTTTATGGTCCGGGCCATCAGGCATACGCTGGACATATGGTCCCTGATCTTTCCCGCCATTATGGCGGTCACAGAGGAATCTGTCTGGGTGACGCCCTCCGCCACTACGCCGTTATCCGCACAGGTGACGAGCACGCAGCGCTTCTTAAGCGATACGTTCACATCACCCGTAAGGGCAGCGATCTTTGTGACCATCTCCTCAAGGTAACCCAGTCCCTTCAGGGGCTTGGCTATGCCGTCCCACTTCTGTTCCGATGCAAGGCGCGCATCTTCAAAAGCGGGCTTTATCTGTCTGTTGATCTCTTTTATATCCAAAGCCATCAGCATTTATCCTATATTTTCAAGAATCGCCCGCGATTCCTGCGCGCCGCGCGCAGCTGCCGCAGGCAACGATCACGGCTGTGACAATTAAGGCCTGCAAATATGCTTTGCAGGCCTTATAAACTGTTTCATATATCCTGTTTTGCCGGCTTATTCGAATTTCTCAAGCTTAAACGTATAAACGTCGCCGTCCTTGATCTCCTGCTGGGAGATGCCGACCTCGGCATATCCGCCGTTTACGTAATAATTCCAGTAGTAATTATCACCCTGGGCAAGGCCCTTGATGGAAGTGATGAAGGGACCGTAATCACTGTCCTCTGTAACAACTTCAAGGTCTTCCTGCTTTGCAAGTGCATCGCCGAGGAACTTCTCCTCTGTCTTGAATGTCTCGTTGTAGATTTCGTTGTTCTCCTTGTCGTAAACCAGGATCTGGATCTGGTTTCCTGCTTCTTCCTTCTTACCGCAGGCCG
>JAFRYJ010000091.1 GCA_017437705.1 Lachnospiraceae bacterium | reverse complement strand
TGCAGGTGGTGGCGGAGATCCACGATCCCGTTACGACGACGGACGAACTCATTCCTTCGGGCGAGACATCATCATACAGGTCAAATCCTCTGGGTCTTGCCGAGTTCACCCTTTCGAGAAAGGACCCCGGCTATGTGGCCAGGGCCAAGGAGATAAGGGCAGCGGAGCAGGAGAGAGTCGAAAAGGGTGTGACCCCGGACGAGATCATTCCGGAGCTTGAAAAGGTTTACGGCATGCTTTCCGGACAGGGCCTTTTCGTCAACATGCTGGATACGATGCTGGGATCCGTCATTTTCGCTGTGAAGCCCGGAGACGGCTCTGCCAGAGAGCAGGCGGCATCATGCCAGAAGGTGCTGGGCGGCCAGGCAAATATAGCCCTGGAGTATGCAACGAAAAGATACAGGTCCAACCTTATCAACTGGGGCATGCTTCCCTTCATCGCCAGAAAAGAGGACGAGGACTGCTACAGGCTGGGAACGTATGTGTTCGTACACGGCATCAGGAATGCCATCGAGAACGGCGACGAGGAGATAAAGGCGCTGCTCATCGACGCGGAAAAGGGCACCTGCGAGGAAAAGATACTCACCCTGGGCGCGCTTACGGATGATGAGAGAGCCATCATCCTTAAAGGATGCCTCATAAATTATTACAGGAATGAAGACAGGACACTGAAGCTTTTCAGGAGAACGATTTTATAGAAACGGGAGAAACAATGGCAAAGGTAAGAACGAGATTTGCACCCAGCCCCACGGGCAGGATGCATGTAGGAAACTTGAGAACGGCTCTTTATGCATTCCTGGTGGCCAGGCATGATGACGGCGATTTCATACTCCGCATCGAGGACACGGACCAGGAAAGATATGTGGAAGGCGCCGTTGATATCATTTACAGGACGCTTAAGGCCACGGGCCTTAAACATGACGAAGGACCGGACTGCGGCGGTCCCTGCGGGCCCTACGTTCAGAGCGAAAGGGTAAAGGCCGGCATCTACATGAAATATGCAAAGGAGCTGGTGGACAAGGGCGAGGCCTATTACTGCTTCTGTACGAAGGAAAGGCTGGAGAGCCTCAAGCAGACAGTTGAGGGCAAGGAGATAATGGTCTACGACAAGCACTGTCTCAGCCTTCCGAAGGAAGAGGTGGAGAGAAGGCTTGCGGCCGGCGAGCCCTTTGTAATAAGGCAGAACAATCCCCGTGAGGGCACCACGTCCTTCGAGGATGAGATCTACGGGACCATCACCGTGGACAACGCGGAGCTTGACGATATGGTCCTCATAAAGTCGGACGGATACCCCACCTACAATTTTGCCAATGTGGTGGACGACCATCTGATGGGCATCACCCATGTGGTAAGGGGAAACGAGTACCTTTCATCATCGCCCAAGTACAACAGGCTCTACGAAGCCTTCGGCTGGGAAGTGCCCGTTTACATCCACTGTCCGCTTATAACGAACGAAGAGCATCAGAAGCTTTCGAAGAGATCCGGCCATTCGTCATATGAGGATCTTGTTGAGCAGGGCTTCCTGCCGGAGGCTATAGTTAATTTTATAGCTCTGCTGGGCTGGAGCCCCGAGGGCAACAACGAGATATTCTCCCTGCCGGAGCTGGTGGAGGCCTTTGATTATCATCATATGTCAAAGACGCCCTCTGTTTTCGACATGGTGAAGCTGAGATGGATGAACGGAGAATATATGAAAGCCATGGATGATGACCGCTTCTTTGAGATGGCGCTGCCTTATCTGAAGGAGGCCGTCAGCAGGGAGATCGACCTGAAGGCCGTGGCTTCCATGATAAAGACCAGGATCGAGACCTTCTCGGATATAAAGGACCAGGTGGATTTCTTCGAGGAGCTGCCGGATTACGATACGTCGCTTTTCGTCCACAAGAAGATGAAGACGAACGAAGAGAATTCCCTGGAGCTCTTAAAGGACGTGCTGCCGATTCTCAAAGAGCAGGAGGACTTTTCCAACGACGCCCTTTTTGAGATGCTCAAGGGCTACGGTGCGGAAAAAGGATTCAAGACCGGCTACATCATGTGGCCTTTAAGGACGGCCGTTTCCGGAAAGGCTGCCACACCAGGCGGAGCAACGGAGCTGATGAGCGTCCTTGGCAGGGAAGAGACTGTTTTACGTATCGAAAAAGCCATTGAAAAGCTGAGCGGAGCCGCAAATGTCTAAAAAGGTATCAACAAACGAACTTGAACTTAATCTTAGCCAGCTGGAAGCAGTGGAGCATGTTAAGGGCCCCTGCATGGTCATTGCCGGTCCGGGTTCCGGAAAGACGGCAGTTATAGCCGAGAGGCTGAGAAGGCTCACGGAGGAGAAACGGGTGCCCGGGAAGAACATCCTGGTGGTCACTTTCACCCGTGATGCTGCCGAGGAGATGAAAAAGAGATATCTGTCCATGACGGAAGCGAAGAGGACGGATATCACCTTCGGCACCTTCCACAGCATCTTCTACAGGATGGTGACTGAAGCCTACGGCTTGAAGCCCGGCTGCGTCGCAGATCCCCAGGAGCAGTACAGGATCCTTAAGGAGATAATCATCAAAGAGAAGCTTGATGCGGAGACTGAACCGGAGATCCTGGAGGGAATACTTTCGGATATTTCGAAGGTAAAGACATCAGACCTGGATCCCGACACCTACAGATCCGCGAACTGCTCCAAGGAGGTATTCGGCAGGATCTTCAGGAAATACAGGGAGTATCTTCTTAAGAACGACCGCATAGATTTCGACGACATGCTGGTACGTGCCCTGGACGTGCTGCGGGAGATGCCCGATCTCTGCACCTACTGGCAGGAAAAGTATAAATATATACTAATCGACGAATTCCAGGATATAAATCTTCTCCAGTACGAGATAATCAGCATCCTGTCGCAGCCTGAGGAGAACGTCTTCTGCGTGGGAGACGACGACCAGTCGATCTACGGCTTCCGCGGCGCGGCGCCGGACCTGATGAAGAGGTTCCTTAAGGATCACGTCGACTGTCCGAAAAAGAACCTGAGCCATAATTACCGCTGCGGGGAAAACATAACTGCCGTGGCGGCGAAGCTTATGCAGGGAGTTAAAGACAGGGAGGCCAAGAACATAGTGTCCGGTACCGGTGAAGCTGGGAGTGTTGTTATCAAGAGATACAAAAACCGGGAAG
>JAFRYJ010000090.1 GCA_017437705.1 Lachnospiraceae bacterium | reverse complement strand
TACATCAGAAAAGGTGAGCGGTGCGTATAATACTCGCTTCCGGAAGGCTTCAAGGTCTTCCACGTCGCAGCCGTCACTTGAAACTGTCGTATTTGTTACTGCTGTGACATAAGGGACCGAATTGACCATGATATTTATGGATCCGGGGGTGTATCCGTTCGCGTCCTTTGTGGGCTCTGTGGATAATGCCAGCGCCTCGCCGGTCTCTCCGGGGTTTATGGTTACTTCTTCGGCTGTGGCAAAAAGAATCGTTCCGTCCGCCGTTGCTTTCGTGCCTTTTGGTACCGTTACGGCTTCAGGGGCATTTTCTGATACTGTGAATTCAAGGGTTGTCTGGGCGTAATCTGCAGGAAGGCGGTAGGTATTCCGCTCCATGCCCTTATATATAAGATTTGTCTCGTCGCAGAAAGCTACAAGGTTATTGTTCGCCTCTGTATTGATCTGGTTAAATATGCACTCGCCCATGTAGTTAATGGCCGAAAGGATTGCCCTGATATCGGCATCGTAATCCGCATCCGTTACGCTGATCTTTTCGCCGGTCTCCGGATCCATGGTGCCTTCCTCGAACTTCTCTACGAGCGCATCCATCATGCTCCCGGAGTCGTAATATACTAAATCAATCATCGCCCTCTCCTTCCGTAATTTCTGCATATATTTCCCCGTCCTTCATGGAAAGGGCCGTGTGTACACGGGTTTCCCGCTCGTTTATCATGTCTTCCGCTTCCGTGATCATCTGGGCGGTATATTTATCCTTGTCTTTGTGCCGCCAATCAGTGGACACGCCCATTTCACGGTCATAGCAGACCGTGCCTTTTTCAAATTCAAGCATGTCGTGCACGTTCTTTGTGATCCGTTCTGACAGGGTTAAACCTCTCTGAAATGAATAAGCCATTATGATCCTTTCGTTTTCTTGTATTCCTCTTTGATCTTCCGCTGGAGGAGCTTGTAATCTTCCCCGGCGTTCAGCTGATCATAGTATGAATAGAACATCTGGACTGACTGCGCCTGTTTCTCTGCCTGTTTTGCTTTTTCTTCTGCGGCTATGACCTTCTGGGCTTCGTACTGTACTTTATAATTGGCCGCCTGTGCTGCGTATTTCGCCCTCGCCTGCTCATTTTTGGCATTCATAGATTTCTGCAGGGCTTTTTGCATCTTCTTCTGGAGTTTTGCGGCTTTCTTCTCTGCTTTGGTCTTTTTAACCTTAACGTAATACTCCTCGAAGCCTATGTTTAAGGTGCAGGATTTCCATAAAGTGCCGTCGTTAATGGTAACAAGGTCCGCCATGTCCACCTTGTTGATGCGCCACTTATAATTGCCGAATTTGGAGCCACCCATATAGATATATGAGTATGTGCCCTTCTCGCATTCAGCCACCCACCAGTCATGCTCTGCCTGTACATCATTGCCTTTAAGGGCGGAGAGTTTTATGGTAAAAGAGAGTGTGCCGATTCCGGGGCCTACGTCCTTGGTTTTCGGCATCTTCTTTCCGTTCTTCTTTTCCTCTGTGTTGTAGGTGTGGGAAGTACTTAAATTTTCGTAAGTAAGTATTTCATCCTGTGTGACATAGAGGGTTTTCTCCAGCCACATAAAGGTATAGATATAAGCCATCTTACTGCTCCTTTACACCTATTATCATGCAGTTTGTAAGGTTTGCCTGATGCAGTACTATTGCCGTATCGTTCGGTGCCACCGTTACCTCTTTCATGATTTCAGCTGTCTTCTGTATGTTTAAGTCCGTGAATAATATCAGGGCTTCCGTGCCTGATACGCTTATCACTTTGGCCGTCTTATACATCAGTAATCTCCTTCTATTGGCCGCCTCATGAATAAGGTCTGCCTGTTTCCGGTAAGGTCGTTCTTTATCATGTAGATCAGGTTTTCCCCGGTGTGGCCTTTCGGTGCATCTGCTATATAGATGATCTCTCCAGGCTTGCGGTCCAGGTTCTCCACGGCTCCCTTTGCCAGATACTCGTATTTATTCGCCGCCCTCATCATTCCTTTTGAAAAGCGTATTGATTCGTCCACGCTGTTCACGGCCATATTAAGGCGGAGGATCCTGCCTTCGAGTCCTGATTTTTCTATGGTGCTTATAGGGGTTCCGTCTGATGTTTTATATGAGTTTTCCACCTGTGAAACCAGTTTTGCATCCTTCGTGGAATAATCCGGGGTATCGTCAAATTCTTCAGCTGTCATCTGCAGCGTGTATTCTTCCTTTTCCAGCTTTCTTTCATCAAATATATAGACCGTATTGTTATTTACCCGGATCCCGAAGCCTTCAAGATTTAATTTTCCGGAAATAAACTTAAGCGGATCTTCTTCGATGCGCACCAGCTCTTTGTATGTGAATTCCGGCCTGTCTATATACTCGATTTCCAGCTCCGTTTCTTCCAGTACGTCGCTGATCGCTGCCACAAGGGTCACATTCTCCCATCCCTGGCTATCCGTCTTAAAGGCAGACAAAGGAAGGGACAGGGCGCGGACCGCCGCCTGCGATCCGCTGTAATCTATCCCTGATATATACATTTCCCCGGTGTCTATGTTTCCCTCGACTACTTGCACGGTATCGCCTTTTTCCAGCTCCAGGGCTTTTATAACCCCTTCGCTGTCATCGAATACCATTTCAAGGGAATCACACTGCCCTTCAAGGTATGCCGTATAATTACAGCTGTTCGGCGACTCTTCGATCATTTCATCGTTAAAAAGTACCGTCATTTTTACTCCTCATCGGTATCAGTGCCTTCCGGAATGTTCAGGACTTCCCCACCGTCAAATATGGCTATATCGCTTTTGTCGCAATTTGCCAGCATTACGTCTTTTGTGAATATTTCATCGCCCATATAGAGCTTCGCTATCATGTCCCAGGTCTGCCCCTGTTCTGCGGTTATCTGTTTCATGCGAACGACTCCCTTTCCTGTTCTTCCATGAAGGCTGTCATATTGCGCTTGAATTCCTCAAAGGCATCCTGGATGGCTTTGTCTGTAAGCCCCGATCCCTGTATCACGGGTGAGAAGTTGATAACATAGCTGCGGTTATCGCTTCCGCCGTTTGTCACCGAAGCACCAGATCCCAGCACTCCGCGTGCTGCCTCATTTAAGAGGCTCACACTCCTTGCACTGCTGTTATGGGGAATTACCGTCTCAGCTTCGCCTCCTTCGCCGAGGAGCGCTACTGTGGGGCCCGTCACCGTGGCGCCTCT
>JAFRYJ010000089.1 GCA_017437705.1 Lachnospiraceae bacterium | reverse complement strand
TTATCTCATCATCCGAATAACGTTCGTTGCCGTTTACGACCACCTTGCGCATTGTAAAAACCACGAAAAATATGACTGCCAGCACAGCCAGGACGGCAGCAAGGACTCCGAATATCTTCAGTCGCCGGATCGATCTGTTTCTTTTATAATCTTCGTTGATCTGTTTTTCCAATATCCTCGTCCTTTCCCCTCAGTGATCTCTCCGCTCAGATCTCCTGTCATCCACTCCCTTCTTCATCACTGCGGCTAAGCTTTATGCGCCGCGAAACGCCGAGCACAAGTCCCATTTCCGCCAGGAGCACCATCAGAGACGTGCCCCCGTAGCTTATGAAGGGCAGCGTGACACCGGTGTTCGGCATGGTGTTTGTGGCAACGGCGATATTGATAACGGTCTGGGCACCGATATGGGTCATAACGCCCACCACCACCAGCTGGCTGAAAAGATCAGGAGCATTGTTCGCAATAACGATACATCTCCACATCAGTAAAATGAACAATATGATTATACCCACGGCGCCGATGATGCCCAGCTCCTCGCAGATGCACGAGAAGATCATGTCAGTGTGGGCCTCGGGTATAAATTCCTTCTGAATGCCCTGCCCCAGGCCTTTTCCGAAAACGCCTCCGGAGCCTATGGCGTACAGGGCCTGCCTTATCTGGTAGGCGCTGCTGGATGTCTCGACATTGAGCCATGCCTGGATACGGGAGCCCCTGTAGGCTGCACCGTTTATCATATATGCTATGCCCGCCAGTCCTATGAGGATGATGGGCACCGTCGTCAGGTATCTCCTACCCGCAACGAAAACGATGGCGAACAGAATGACCGCCAGGATGACGGCACTGGTGAGGTTCTCTATGGCCACCAGCAGCAGTAGAGGCGCCGCCGCCAGGAACAGGATCAGTATCTTGTACCACTTGTTCAGCTGCCTGCCCATCCTGGAGACCACGTATGATGCCGCCAGAATAACGATTATCTTTGCCAGCTCCGAGGGCTGGAACCTGAATCCGAAGATGTAGAGCCATCTTACGGAGCCGTTGGCCGACGAGCCTCTCATTATAACTATGGCCTGCAGCATTACCGCCGCGCCGTAGGCTATAAGGGCCAGGCGGGAATTGATCACGTACTCGGGCATGCAGATCATCACGATCATAAGAACGAAGCCCAGTCCGGCGCTTATTATCTGCCTCTTGAAATAATAAAGCGAATCGCCGTAATCCGTGAAGCCCTTGTAGGAGCTGACGGAGTACATCATAACCAGTCCGAAGAGGACCAGGAAGATGACGATAAAGAGCAGAGTGTAGTCAAAAAATCTCTCTTCCTTCGCGGCCTTTTCCCTGTTAAGTTTGCTGTTTAATGTAAGGAATCCTGTCTTCATTACCTGAGCTCGTTTACCAGGGCCTTGAACATACGCCCTCTCTCCTCAAAGTTTTTGAACATATCCCAGCTTGCGCATGCGGGTGAAAGAAGGACGGCGTCGCCTGTATGGGCAAGTTCACGGGCCTTAAGAACGGCTTCCTCGAGACTCCCTGCAAAGAAGCAGTCCGTAAATCCGTGTTTTTCGGCGCACGCCGCGATCTTCTCCTTTGTCTCTCCAATAAGCACCAGCGCCCTTACCTTACCGGGGAAGCATTCGATCCAGTCGTCGAACTCGCTGTGCTTGTCATATCCGCCGCCTATTACCACCGCGGGCCTTGTCATTGCCTCGATGGCCTTGATGGCGGCGTCCGTATTCGTGCCCTTTGAATCGTTGTAATAGATGATGTCGTCCAGGGTACGCACGTATTCTATCCTGTGCTCCACTGCCTTGAAGACGCGCAGCGCATCGGATATATCATCCACCGGCACGCCCTGCGCCTTCGCCATTGCCGCTGCGGCCATGGCGTTCTCCATGTTGTGGAGGCCCAGTATGTTCATCTCTTCCGCACGGACGATCCTCTCGTTGAATCCCTCGGTATTGTCAAAGATCGCTCCCTGCGAAAAGTAGAATCCGTTTATCTTCTGCTTTGAAGAGAACCATATCACCTGAGGCCTTAAGCCCTCTGCTCTCTTTCTGAGCACGGGGTCCTCGTAGTTGAGCACGATGAAATCGTCCTCTGTCTGGTTCTTTGCAACGGAGAGCTTTGCGTCGATGTAATTCTCCATCGTCTTGTG
>JAFRYJ010000088.1 GCA_017437705.1 Lachnospiraceae bacterium | reverse complement strand
TCGGCCGTCCTCAGCCTTTTCCGCCGCTCCGGTATTTTTCAGCATAAAGCCGCTCCGTATGGCATCAGCCGGGCATCCGGCTTTGCACTTACCGCATCTTATGCACTCGCCGGTATTTATCTTCTTTGTGACCTCAACGCCCATGGGGCATATGCTCTCGCATTTTTTGCAATCGATGCATTTCTCCTTATCCAGGGCCATGCTGTAAAAGCTGATCCTGTTGAAGATCGCATAAAATGCACCCAGCGGGCAGAAATATCTGCAGAAGAACCGGCTTATGAAGACCGATCCGACCACAAAGAATATAAGCAGCAGAAGCTTCCAGTTGAAAAGGGCGCCCGCCATCTTCCTGAGGCTTTCGTTCATCAGCACATGGGGTATACCGCCTTCCAGCGTGCCTGCCGGGCAGATATACTTGCAGAAAAACGGCGTGGGGATCTCAAATGCGTTGATCCAGACTACCGGGAGCATCAGCACGAAGATGAAAAGTATGAAATACTTTATGTATCTGAAATACCTGTCCGCTCCCGGCGCCGGCTTTATCTTTTTGACGGGTATCTTATAAAGCAGATCCTGTATAAATCCGAAGGGACAGAGAAATCCGCATACCAGCCTGCCGACCAGCGTTCCGACCAGCATCAGCGTTCCCAGGACGTAGAAGGCTATCATGTGACGATGCCCTCCGAGCACGGCCTGCAGCGACCCTATGGGGCATGATCCCAGCGCACCCGGGCAGGAATAGCAGTTGAGCACGGGCACGCAGATCATCTTCCCCGCTCCGGTATAGAGCTTTCCTCCGGCGAAGCCGGCGGCGTATCCGTTAAGAAACACCGTTGATAACAGCTGGATAAGCGTTCTTATCCTGCCGTGCTTCCTTTCTCTTTCCCCGGTCATCATCCTATACCTATGCACTCAAGGCATATCCTTACCGCCCTGTCCATTATGGTGATGTGCTCCCCCTGCATGATGCCGACAGCTATAAAGACAACAGCCGCAGCAAGCAGGATGAACCCGAGTACGGTCTTCCCCTTTATGCTCCGCTCCTTCACTGCATCTCCTGCTTTCCTGCCGCCTTAAGGGCATTATTGATGTAATAGTCCAGCACTTCCTTTATATCGGAGGGCTCACCCACTATGGGCTCTCCAATGATATTCCCGTTTCCGTCGAAGAAATAAGTTGTGGGAACATACATTATCTCTGCTGAAAGATCCGCAAGATCCCCGTCCCCTCTGGCAAAGGTGATGCCGTCGAAGCCGCTTTTCTCAAGGATATCCGTTGCATGGGCCCTTTCGTGATATCCGTCCATGCACCAGGTGATAAGCTGAACATTATCCGGCAGCTCTTTGGCATACGCAGCTATCTCGGGAAGAGCATCTATGCAATATCCGCAGTAGGTGGTCCAGCAGTATACCACCGTGACATCCTTATCCTTAAACACCTCCGGCCCGTATTCCTCTTTTCCCAGTCCTTCGGCCGTAAAGTTATGCAGTCCGTATCCTTCGTCCTCTTCGCTTTCAGGCTCATTTGTATCCTCGGTCTCGGATCCGGCGGGAACACTTCCGCTTTCCTTATCCGGTGTATATTCTTCCTTACCGCTGCCTCCGCATCCCGCGGAAAACACCATCAGGAATGCAAGCAGGAAGGACAGTGTTGTTTTATAGAATCTCATCTTTTATGCCTCGTGAATAATATGTAGTTTATTATAACACATGCCTCGTTTTTATTCATCAGAAAGTACATCCGCAGCATATGCCGATCAATACCCGGTTCCGGCAAAACAGAGACAAGAAGGTTTCGTTTACGTATAATGGTGCATCATAGTAAGTTAATACATTTAATACATTTAATTCTCCAAAATGTATTGACAATTGTAACCTGTATTCTCTAAAATGTATGTAACGTTAGCATCAAAGTTGCGCAGAATTACATTTAAGAAAGGAGATCACTTATCATGATCGATCTGTCCAAGTATGACAAGAGTAACATCGGTAAACTTTTTGACCACACCTGTCTCGGCAAATGGCGTACAGAAGCTGAGATCCGTGCAGCTGCAAAGGTAGCGGTAAAGCTCAATACAGCCTGCTTCGGTACATCAACATCCTACTGGACCCCCGTTGTAAGGGAAGAGCTTGAAGGCACCGACATCACAGCCGGTATCGCCATCGACTTCCCCTTCGGTGCATCCTGCCTCGATGCCAAAAAGGAAGATCTTAAGATCGGCCTTAAGAGAGGCGCTACCTGCGTTGATTACGTTGTAAACATCGGCGCATTCAAGAGCGGCTTCGACAATGAAGTAATGGATGAAGCAAAGGCTATGATCGACATCACCAAGTCATGGGATGACAAGATCCTTGTTAAGGCCATCATGGAAGTTGCTTATCTCGAAGACGACGAGACGAAGCGTCTCTGCGAGCTTCTTGCAGAAGCAGGCGTAGACTATGCAAAGAGCTGCTCAGGCCAGTTTGCAGGCCCTACAGTTGATCAGGTCCGTCTTATGGACGCATCACTGAAGGGATCGAACACAAAGGTCAAAGTTGCCGGCGTTAAGGCTCCCAAGGACGTTCTTGCTTATACTTACATCCTTGCCGGTGCAGAGCTTATCGGTTCACAGGATACACCCATGATCATCGAGTCTCTCGACAAGATGAGAGCTATCGGCCTCGTTCCTCCCTTTAAGGGATGATGTGACCGGTTCCAGCACCCTTTAAACTGATAATCATTTTTCGGAGGAATAAAAATGACTTATATAGCCGGTATAGACGTTGGCACCACAGGTGTCAAGGCAATGATCCTGGATACAGAAGGCAACGTATTAGGTTCGGGTTATGTTGAATACCCCAGCCTCTACCCTCATCCCGGTTGGGTCGAGCAGGATGCAGAGCAGATCATTCAGAGCATGTACAAGGCATGCAAGACTGCTGTTGAAGGCTCAGGCGTAGATCCCAAAGAGATCGTTTCCGTCGGTTTCTCAACACAGCGTTCCACATTCTGTATGCTTGATGAAGACTTAAAGCCCATCGGCAATATCTTCTACAGCTGGCAGGACGGCAGGTCCGGATATCTCCTGGGTGAGATGGCCGAGATCATGGATCCCGAAGTAAAGCATCAGAAATGCGGCATGGCCCATAATCCCTACGATTCCCTTCCCAAGATCTACTGGATCAAGAAGGAAATGCCCGAAGTTTACGCAAAGACTAAATACATCGCTCTGATGATGGACTATATCCTCTATCGTTTCGGCGTAGACGGCATCTATACAGAGAGATGTCTCGGCAACTGCTCACAGCTCATCGACCCCATCGCAAAGACCTGGTCTTATGATGTCATCGATGCATTCGGCATCGACAGAGACAAGCTTGCTCCCCTCGTAGAGCCTTCTACCGTTCTCGGCGAGGTAACACCCGAGATCTCAGAGCTTACGGGCCTTGCAGTAGGAACAAAGGTAGTTACGGGTACAGGCGACCAGCAGTGCGCAGCCGTAGGCGCAGGCGTTATTGATGACGGCGCTGCATGTCTTACCCTCGGCACATCCGGATTCCTTATCATCGGATCCGAGAGCGCCGATATCACAAAGCTGCCCGGAATCATGTTCGCAAACAATGCAGGCAACACAGACCTTTACGAGCTTGAGTGCCTCCAGATGTCAGCTGCTTCCAGCTACAGATGGCTGAAGGATACCCTCTGCACCGACGAGCAGAAGGAATCCGCAGAAACAGGCGCAGATCCCTTCGTACTGATGGAGAAATCGGTCGTTAAGAGCGCTCCCGGCGCCAACGGCCTTATCTTCCTTCCTTTCCTTCAGGGCAACGGATATCCTCACTGGATGTTCAATTCAAAGGGCGTTTTCGCAGGCATCAAGTTTACGACTACAAGGGAAGACGTTATCAGGTCCGTTATGGAAGGCATCACTCTTGAATCAAGAGATATGTACGAGACAGTCAAGGAAGCCGGCGTTGAGATCAAGAGCCTTGTTATGACCGGCGGCGCTGCCAAGTCTCCCGCATGGAGACAGATCGTTGCCGACCTGTTCGACATGGATCTCCGTGTACTCGAGGTCGCTGACGCTGCCACGGTTGCAGCCGCTATCCTCGGTGCCGTAGGCGCAGGCGTTTTCAAGGATGCAAGAGAAGGTGTTGACAAGATGATCAAGTTCTCCGAGACCCTTCATCCGATCCCTGAAAATGTTGAAGCTTACAAGAAGGTCTATGCTTCCTACAAGCAGATCATCGCCGATGTCAAGGGCGGAGCTATCTTCAACGCTCTTGAATGATCCGGTATCCTTAAACTTTAATAACCGTTAAAACGCTGCTGTCCGTATCGCTTTTTACTTTCATATGGACCCGGATGATGCGGACAGCGGCTTTTAGATTTTTCTAATATACATTGAAAGTGTAATTTCGCTGCCCCTTTTCAGGAGGTACAGAATTGGGATCATCAAATAAAAACTCTCTTAAAGCACAGGTACAGGAATCACTGAGACAGAGGATAGCCAGCGGTGAATGGCGGCCGGATACCACCATCCCGCCGGAAATGGAGCTCTGCAGCGAATACAACGTATCCAGGACCACCATGAGAGCCGCGATCCAGGATCTGGTGGATGAGCAGCTCCTTTACAGGATCCGAGGCAAGGGGACGATCATCAGTCCCAAAGGCATCGTCAGCAAAATGCCCCATACCGGTCTTCGCCGCGAGATCTGGAACATGTTCAACAATATAAAGCCCGTCAGCGCATCACTGCAGGCAGCGGAGCCCGATGCGGGCGTCGCCCGCAGACTGGGCATTCCCGCTGATGAGTCCGTAGTCAGGATCGAAAGACTCTATGCGGATGAGTCAAACGGTCTGCCCCATACCCTGATATACACTTTTCTGACAAACAAGAATGCGGCATTCATAAACCTCAATATGCTCTACGACACTTCCATAGGACAGCAGCTGGAAAAGAACGGTATGATAACAGGAAAGACCTACGAGCTCCTCAAGGTATCCGCGCTCACGAAATACGAAAGCGGCCTTTTCGGCATACCTGCAGGTTCTCCCGTACTTCTTCTGGAAGAGATAAGATACGATCCCGACGGCCAGCCCTTCTACTTTTCCAGATATATCATGAGGGGCGATATGGTCAGCATTGCTTTCACCAGCGATTGACTAACTTCTCGAAATTTGTGTATGCAAAATGCCCTGTGTTTTGTATAATTAAATAGATTCTTTACGAACAAGTATTATCAGGAGGTATTATCTATGTACAAACTTTGGGAAGCCTTTAAGGCATCTAAGAACTACAAGCTTGTGGACCTCACCCACAGCGTAAACAACGACAGCCCCTACTGGGCAGGCATCCCCGAGGGATCGGTAGAGCTTTCAAAAACGGTATTCGACTGGGGCAATCCCATGCTCGACTGCCTTATCCAGACATTCAAATTCCCCGGACAGTTCGGTACCCACATCGACTTCCCCGGACATTTCGCAAAGGACGGCGTTCTTTCAGAGGCGTTCTCGATCGAGCAGTCGGTCTTCCCCCTCTGCGTGGTAGACATCACCGATAAGATCAAGGAATCTCCTGATTATGCGGTATCTGTTGACGATATCAAGGAATATGAAGCCAAGTACGGCGAGATCCCCGAAGGCGCATTTGTTGCTCTTCGTACGGACTGGTGGAAAAAGTGGCCGGATATGGACGCTGTTTCAGGTCTTGACGAAGAAGGCGGCGAGCACTTCCCCGGATGGTCAATGGAAGCTCTTAAGTACATCTACGAGGAAAGAAAGGCAGCTGCTTCAGGTCACGAGACTCTCGATACCGATGCATCCATAGAGGCTGCAAAGTGGGAAGACCTCGCATGCGAGAGATATATCCTCGATAACGGCAAGATCCAGGTGGAAATGATGAAGAACCTCGACAAGGTTGCTCCCGCCGGCGCTATCATACTTGTGGCATGGCCCAATATCGAAGGCGCAACAGGACTTCCCTGCAGGGTATATGCACTTACCGAATAATACAATTGATCACAAAAATAACGGACGGACAGTTTTTTACTGTCCGTCCTTTTTATTTTACGTCTGTTTTTTATACTTTAAAAAACCTTTATCTCCCACCAGAGCCTGGCCTCTCCCAGGAAGACTATCTGAAGTCCCATGCACACTGTATCAAGGATCATCAGCGGCCATACCATAAGCGAAATGATCTTCGCCGTCCGGTAATGCATCATTTTCACCAGCTTTAAAAGCGGCCTGTATACAAATTTGAAAAGCAGGTACACTCCCGTTCCGAAAGCCAGCGTCGTAAGTACTCCGGTATAGGGCGTTATATGCAGCGGGATATTCGAATAATTCCACAGGCTGTATCCGAAGACCTCGCCCCAGATGTATCCGACGATAAGCTCGCCGAAAAAGACCAGTCCGCATATCAGAAAAAAGCAGGCGATATTCGACCTTATCCTGTTTTCTTTTGTTTTCTCTTTAAAGAAATGATGCCCGAACAGCGCCAGGTCGTCCGGAGAATTCAGAATAAGAAATGCAAAGGGTATCAGCCCGTAGGGCGATATAAAGGGCATCAGATGGAATCTGGAGTCTATTACGCCGCTGTCTATGATGCGGGTGATATTCTCCACCGTCCACCCCAGGAATGCAAAAATGATGCCCACAATGCATACATAAAAGAATTCCTCTCCAAGTATGGTAAATCTTCTGTTTTCCTGCTGTTCAATGTTCTCCAAAGGATCTCCCTCATTCAAGCGGTCTGTCTGTTCTCGATTCCCGCTTTATGATAAAGAATATGCCTATATACGTAACAACTACGAATATTATAAAAAAGATCGCGGAAAGGTCGGTTCCCATCATCGCACAGGCGTCGTAGAATCCATGAAGGAATACTGCGGCAAGATACGCCGCCGCCTGGAAGGCGACCGCTTTCCTGTGGTCCTGTCTGTTTTCCCAAAGCCTTGCCCTGCCGTAAAGCACTCCCATGGCAACTGCAAATGCCATATGGCCGGGTATCGAGAGAAAGGCCCTTATGGGCGCCACGGAAATGCCGTAGGAAAAGACATATCCTATATTCTCCATTGCAGCAAAACCCATGGATACGGCTGCGGCATAGACTATGCCGTCAAACTGATGATCCAGGTTCGGATCGTTCCATGTCTTTCTTTTGAGAAAAAAGAATTTGACGCCTTCCTCTGCTGCCGCCACCACAAGAAAGGCAAAAAACACCATATAATAAGGATTATCGGGACTTACAAAGACAGGAAGGAGTTTCTCGCCAAGGGCCTCCAGGGCCATTGCGATAAAACCGGAAAGGGCCCCGTATAACATCAGCATGCCCACAAGTCTAACCGGCTCCTGCTCTATCCTGTCTTTTCTGTAAACATAGATCATAAGCAGAATGGCCGGTATCACTGCCGCCAGTATATATACAAAAAAGTAAACTGCCGAAAAACCGAATAACAAAAGTATCACCCTTTCCCGAAAACGATCTTCCCCGGTCGGCGGAAGTCAACTACTATTCTACCTGTTTAGGACCCGTACTGCAAATACGCATTTCTGACTGGCAGCCTGATTTGCCGGCCGACTCTGTTATTTATTTAACATTTTTCTTGACATTATTCCACACAGGCATTATTATAAAAGTGTTCCATCTGGGACATTTTTGAGGTGATGTTTTGAAAGACTTTTTTTTATTCAAAGACCTTGCGGAAAATGAAAAAGAGGCCGTGATCAAAAGCCTGCCGGAACCTTCGGTGTTTTTAAAGGGCGATGTCATCTGCGGCAGCGGAAACGGCTGCATCGGCATCATGGAAGAAGGAACGGCAAAATGCTTTGTCAAAAACTGCGGCGTAGTCATGCGCACCTTTAAGGAAGGCGATATCTTCGGTGTAACAGACCTGTTCGGGGATAACGATGTGTCCACTATCGTGGCATCATCCCGTTGCAGCGTCATATTTCTCGAGCGCTCCGCTTTCCAGGAGCTGCTTCGCAATAATCCGGGATTCTCGATGAATTACATCCGTTTCCTCACGGACAGGATATGCTTCCTCAACAGGAAGATAAGCCTTTATTCAATGGATGATGCGGAGCATAAGGTATATGCGCACCTTCTGTCCATCAGCGATGATAACGGTACGGCAAGACCGGGAAACATGTCCCTTCTTGCCAGGACCCTCGGCATTGGAAGGACCTCTCTGTACAGGGCCGTTGAAGCTCTTGAGAATAAGGACATCATTTCCAGGGATGGAAAAATATACAGTATAAAGGAGTTATCGTTATGAAGAAATTATTATCTTTGATGCTTGCTTTTTTAATGGTCATTTCACTGGCAGCCTGCGCAGGCAAAAAGGATCAGCCCGAGTCTGAGTCACAGCCCGCTTCGGAGCCCGGTTCAGAGGAGATCACCGAGACCGAAACAGAGCCCGTTTCGGAGTCTGATACCGAACCTTCCTCTCTTACCGTCTACATGATCGCAGGCCCCACCGGTATCGGTGCCGCCAACATGATGGCAAAGGCAGAAGCCGGCGAATACGATATCGATTATGAATTTACCATCGCTACCGCTCCCGACGAGGTGGTCGGCAAGATCGTCAAGGGTGAGGCCGATATCGCTGCCGTTCCCACGAACCTCGCTTCCACGCTTTACGCAAAGACTGAGGGCAAAGTTACCATCCTCGGCGTAAATACGCTTGGCGTTCTTTCCTTCCTTGAGAAGGAGCAGACCGTTAATTCCGTTGCTGACCTTAAGGGAAAGACCATCTATTCCACGGGACAGGGTGCAAATCCCCAGTACATTCTCGAGTATATCCTGAAGAGCAACGGCATCGATCCCGAAAAGGACGTTACCATTAATTACAAGACAGAGAACACAGAGCTTGCAACCGTTTTTGCCGAGGATCCCACCGCTGTTGTCATGGCTCCCCAGCCCGTTGCGACAAGCATCATTCTGAACACCGGTGCCGTTAAGGTCCTCGATGTCAACGAGGAATGGGAAAAGGTAGGCGGCGACAGCAAGCTTATGATGGGCTGCGTTATCGTAAGGAATGAAGTCCTCGAATCAGACCCCGACGCAGTTGAGCAGTTCATGGAGGATTATGAAGAGTCCATAGATGCAGCCAACGAGGATCCCGAGACCACAGGCAGGTACTGCGAAGAGTACGGCATCGTTGCCAAGGCTGCTCTTGCACAGAAAGCCATCCCCGACTGCCATATCGTATGGATCACAGGCGACGAAATGAAGACCGGCCTCAGCGAATA
>JAFRYJ010000087.1 GCA_017437705.1 Lachnospiraceae bacterium | reverse complement strand
GTCGTCCTCGGGCATCGTAAGGATGGGGATAAGGGTGATGGAACCCTTCTTTCCTTTCTGCCTTCCGGCTCTCTCATAAAGGGTAGCCAGGTCGGTGTACATGTAGCCGGGATAGCCTCGCCTTCCGGGAACCTCTTTACGGGCTGCGGAGATCTCACGCAGAGCGTCCGCGTAGTTGGTGATGTCCGTAAGGATTACCAGAACGTGCATATCCTTTTCGAATGCCAGGTACTCTGCCGCAGTAAGGGCAAGCCTCGGTGTGGAGATACGCTCTACAGCGGGGTCGTTGGCAAGGTTGATAAAGAGGACTGTTCTGTCGATGGCGCCTGTCTCCTTGAAGGATTCCTCGAAGAAGTTGGCCTCCTCGTAGGTGATACCCATTGCCGCGAAAACAACGGCGAAATTCTCTTCCGTTCCTCTAACCTTAGCCTGTCTTGCGATCTGAGCGGCCAGGTTCGCATGGGGAAGACCCGATGCGGAGAAAATGGGCAGCTTCTGTCCTCTTACCAGGGTGTTAAGGCCGTCGATAGCCGAAACGCCGGTCTGTATGAACTCGGAAGGATAAGCTCTGGCTGCCGGGTTCATGGGCAGGCCGTTGATATCCATCCTCTTGTCGGGCAGTATCTCGGGACCGCCGTCGATGGTACGGCCCATGCCGTCAAATACTCGGCCCAGCATGTCTCCGGAAACGCCCAGTGTCTGGGTGCGTCCCAGGAACCTTACCTTGCTGTCCGAAAGATTGATACCTGTTGATGCCTCAAAGAGCTGTACCAGTGCGTTGGTGCCGTCGATCTCAAGCACCTTGCATCTTCTGATCTCGCCGTTTGCCAGTTCGATCTCGCCCAGCTCGTTATACTTTACATCGTCTACGCCCCTAACAAGCATCAGGGGACCGGCAACTTCCTGAATGGTCCTGTATTCCTTAGCCATTTATCACTGGTCCTCCTTTCCAACGATGTCAGCGATCTCTTTAATAAGCTCTTCTGATATCTTCTCGTATTCTCTGTCGATATCCGCCTCGATCGTATATTTGTAACGGCCTATCCTCTCGCGGACCTCCATGGCAACGATATCGCCGATGGAAGCGCCTTCGGCGAGGGCTCTTCTGCTCTCGTCGTAGAAGGAATAAACCAGCTTCATCATATAGAACTGTTTCTTCAGCGAGGTGTATGTGTCGATCTCGTCGAAGGAGTTCTGATGCAGGAAGTCCTCACGAATGGAACGGGCTGCCTCCATCTTCAGTCTGTCGCCGGGCGACAGGGCATCCATGCCGACCATCTTAACGATCTCGTTCAGTGATGCTTCTTCCTGAAGAAGTGTCATCAGCTCCTGACGGATGCTCATCCACTCCTCGGATACGTTCTTATCAAACCATCCGCCCAGCGTATCGAGATACAGGCTGTAGCTTGTCAGCCAGTTGATTGCCGGGAAGTGTCTCTGGTAAGCCAGATCCGCATCCAGTGCCCAGAATACTTTAACGATACGAAGGGTCGCCTGGGAAACGGGCTCGGAGATATCACCGCCGGGAGGCGAAACAGCGCCGATAGCAGAAAGGGCGCCTTCCCTGCCGTCCTTGCCCAGGGATACGACGTAGCCTGCACGCTCGTAGAACTGTGCAAGACGTGAACCCAGGTATGCGGGATAACCTTCCTCACCGGGCATCTCCTCAAGACGTCCGGACATTTCACGAAGAGCCTCGGCCCATCTCGACGTGGAGTCTGCCATAAGGGCTACGGAATAGCCCATGTCGCGGAAGTATTCCGCCATCGTTATACCTGTATAAATTGATGCCTCACGGGCT
>JAFRYJ010000086.1 GCA_017437705.1 Lachnospiraceae bacterium | reverse complement strand
GCGCTGGAGATAATCAACAAGTATTTCACATTAGCCGGCATGCCTATAGCAGGTTCTTCATACTGGCCCGGCCTTTTCGGAAATGTTGATAACGAGGTGCTGAAAGACGACGAAGGCCTTCAGACAGTCAGAAATCTTGCACATAATATGGTCTTCCTTATGAGGAGCATCGAACTTGGAAAGGAAAAATACGGCATGCCGGAGCTTGAGACCGGAGGCCGCACGAATTTCATAAGATAGTTCACGGGAGATTATTATGAAAAAAATATTAACGTTTATCCTTTCGATCCTGCTTGCGGCAGAAGCGGCATTTGCCTCTCCTGTCATTTGCCGTGCGGAGGAAAACGCGGATGCAGCAGAAGAGTATACGGCTGACGATACGGAAAAAGAGATATCTTCGGAGCCTGTTGAGGGTGAGGACCCGGAAGAGGAAAGCACAGTCACGGAACCTGAGGATGCAGATGCTGAAACGGAAGCCGTACACGAAAGTGAAGAGGATACTGAAGGTGCAGAGAACGCCGAAGATCAGGAAGTAGTTTCGGATGATGACGGAGGGACTGAGCCTGCAGACGAGACCGGTACACAGGAAGAAGTCTCTGATGTCGAACCTGCCGCCGAAGAGACTGAGGCTGCGGAAGAGACCGAGACCGCTGAAGAGGCTGAAGAGCCCGTTTCCGTTGCGGTCACGGAGCCCGGAGAAACGGCGGAGCCTGAGTATCCTGCAGCAGACGAAGGCGAGACCGTGATACCGGAAGAGGAGACGGAAGCGCCGGAGGATGTTGTGGCAGAGGATGAAAAGTCATCATCGTCTGCAGATCTTGACGGCTTTATCAACAGGGCGTACAAGCTTATACTTGGCAGGGACCCCGACTCGGAAGGCTTCGCATACTGGAAGAACGGCCTTAAAAACGGAACCGTTACCGCTGCCGGCATGATGTACGGCTTTTTCTTCAGCAAGGAATATACGTCTAAAAACACCACCAACAAACAGTTTGTTACGACCCTTTACAAGGCCATGTTCGACAGGAATCCCGATACCGCCGGATACAATAACTGGCTGAACACGCTTGACGAGGGCTTTTCAAGGCTTTTTATACTCAACGGCTTTGTAAAGAGCACGGAGTTTAAAAACCTTTGCACAACGTACGGCATCACCAGGGGCAGCCTTGACGAGCAGATGAGGAAGAAGAACAACGTTATAGACCTGTTCCCCAGGATAACCAGATTTGTGAACGGCGTTTATCAGAATATCCTCGAGAGGATGCCCACAGCCACGGAACGTCTCGACTATGTGGCCATCCTTGCGGAAGGAGAGACCGTCCTTTATTTTGTGGACAATATCGTTAAGAGCACGGAATTCAAGAATAAGAACATGTCGGATTCCCAGTTCGTAACGGCTCTTTACAAATGTCTTCTTTCGCGCAACCCTTCCAATACGGAGATCAGCAATTGGGTGGCAAGGGCACAGAAAAAAGGCCTGGAGTATGTTGTCGGCGGCTTCATAAATTCGTCGGAATTCCAGAATAAGGCCGCAGCAATGGGCATTGTGGCCGGAAGATACGTGACTACTGATTATGATGAACTCTATCCCGAATACTCCGAATATGTGCAGAACATCTTCAAAAAACTTACGGGCAGGAATTCAACATATCAGGAAAGGGCCACATACATAAACACGCTGGCGAACGGGCTGGATGCATCATCTGTCGTATATCAGATCGTTAACAGCGCGGCGTTTACAACAAGAAACCTTTCGGATAAGCAGTATGTCACGACCCTTTACCAGGCGCTTCTGGACAGGACCCCTTCCGCAAAGGAGAGGGATGCGAAGGTGAACCAGCTGGCTGCAGGGAAGTCAAGGAATTTCATTCTGTACAGCTTCCTTAAATCAACGGAGTTTGCCAATAAGACGAAGAACAAGGGCATAGACAACGTATTAAGCGTGAAGGGCGGCGACGGCACGATCCCTTCGGATGCCTTTGCGATATATAATTTCCTTGTTTCAAAGCTCGGGAATGTGTATGCGGCTGCCGGCATCATGGGCAATATGATGGCTGAAAGCGGTCTTGAACCTGCCATTATGGAGTACCAGTATTCGATCTACGGTGCGAATACGGTGGG
>JAFRYJ010000085.1 GCA_017437705.1 Lachnospiraceae bacterium | reverse complement strand
TAAGGCAAAGCTTACGACTATAAGCCCCAGTCTGATTAGATCCTTTTTTGCCGGCGGAATGATTATGGCGATAAACATGCCGAACAGCGCCACGCTAAGCGCTGAAACGACGCCCACGGGCAGCGCGTTCCCGGCGATTATCCCCAGTGCGGTACCGATGGCCCAGAGAGGCATGGAGGGCAGGAATGCACCGTAGCTGTAATACGGGTTAAGATAACCCTCCCTTGATACTGCAATGCCGAACAGCTCGTCGGTGATGCCGTAGGCCAGGAAGAACCTGTGCCTGTATGGCATATCGGGATGGAGCCGCTGGCTCAGGGACGTGCTCATGAGAAGATACCTGGCATTGGCGATGAAGGTGGCTATGGCGACCTCGATATAGGAAGCCGATGCGGCGATAAGCGTAAAGCCCACGTATTCCCCGGCCGATGCAAGGCAGAGTATGCTGGCTATAAAGCCCTGCACGGGGCTCAGGCCCGCGCCCCTTGCAGCGATGCCGAGAGAAAAGGAGACAGCAAAATAACCGAGACCGATGGGGATCCCGGCGACGATGCCTTCTCTGAATGCTTTTACTTTTTCCGCACGTGTAAGATACTTTTCCATGAGAGATATTTTACAGGATGCGGCGGAAACAGTAAACGTTAAAAACGCTTCACATGCGTCCCTGAACGTCAATTATGCATATAGATGCTGAAATCATCAGGGTTTTGGGATAGAATATAAACTGTATCGGAAAACAATAAAGCGTCAGCAGAAGGAGAGACATCATGAAATATCTTATTATCGGAACCGGAGGAACAGGCGGCCCTGTCGGTGCATTTCTGGCAAGAGCCGGAAAAGACGTTACGTTCATCGCGAGAGGCGAGCATCTGAAAGCCATGAAGGAGCACGGCCTTAAGATCCTTCACCCCGACGGAGCATTTACGATCGACCCGGTAAAAACCTGTACCATGGAGGAATACGACGGCAGGCCGGACGTGGTCATCGTCTGCGTCAAGGGCTATTCCATGAATGATGTCATGCCGTTTCTGCAGCGCATCACTAAGGACTGCACCCCGGTGATCATACCGATACTCAATATCTACGGCACCGGCGGCATGATGCAGGCTAAGCTCCCCGGCGTGCCCGTTACCGATGGCTGCATCTATGTGGCTGCACAGATAGACAGTCCCGGCGTTATAAAGATGAACGGAAAGATACTTAGAGTCGTATTCGGTCCGCGGAGCCGGGAGGAATATCTCCCCGTATTTAAAGAGATCGAGGAAGAGCTTATCGAAAGCGGCATCACGGGTATCCTCAGCGACAACATCCAGCGTGATGCGCTGGTCAAATTCTCATATGTTTCCCCTCAGGGGGCATGCGGGACTTATTACGGTGTTCCCGCGGGGCCGATACAGCAGGAAGGCGAGTATCAGGACTGCTTCGTAAAGCTGGTCAAAGAAGTGGAGGCCATCGGCCACGCAATGGGCATCACTTTCAAAGAGGATCTGGCTGAGAGGAATCTGAAGATACTGAAAGGCCTGGTGCCCACAGCAACGACTTCCATGCAGCGGGACATCATGGCGGGCCGGCCTTCGGAGGTGGACGGACTGGTTTTCGAGGTGGTGCGCCTGGGCGAGAAGCTGGGGATTCCTGTACCTGAATATACAAAGATAGCTGAGAAGCTGAAGGGTACAAAATAAACGGATGCCGGAAGGTCCGGCACCGAAGAGTGATATCATGAACGATAAGTATGAACCGCTTTTCCGCCCGTGGAAGGTGGGAAACGTGGAGATCAAAAACCGAATAGTTATGCTTCCCATGGAAGGCACCAACATGATCCAGTGGGAGGCAAAGACCGGATTCGTAAAAGGCATAGAAGAGCTTTACAGGGACAGGAAGGACAACGAGATCGGCCTGTTTATCCCGGGACTGATCCCGCTGGTGAGCATCATCAGGGAGAAGTGGGCTTATAAGCATCCCGAAGTCTTCGAGCAGGTGAGGCCTATCGTAAAGGAGATCCACGACAGCGGATCGAAGATATTCTTCCAGCTGAGCGCGGGCTCCGGAAGGTCAATGCTGCTGCCCCCGATCCTCAGGCCCTTTGTAAAGAAGGGGATCGTAAAGAAGCTGTCATCGAAGATAGTTATGTCAAAATGGTGGTGGTCCGCTCCGGATCCCGACGAACCCAATGTGTGGGATCCCGATGTAAAAATGGATCACTTCACCTCCGATATGATCGAAAAGTTCATATACGCATTCGGGCAGACGGCTAAGCTGTGTAAGGATGTCGGCGTGGACGGTGTTGAGATCCATGCCGTTCACGAGGGCTATCTGCTGGATCAGTTTGCGATGCCCTACACCAATCACAGGGATGATGAATACGGCGGCAGCCTGGAGAACAGGCTCCGCTTTGCCTGCGATATCGTAAAGGAGATCAAGAAGGTATGCGGAGATGACTACCCCGTATCCCTGCGTTATTCGGTGTGCTCCATGACGAAGGGCTTCAACTCCGGCGCAGTCCCGGGGGAGGAATTCGACGAGGTCGGCAGGTCCATGGAGGAATCGGAAAAGGCGATCCGTATACTTGAGGAAGCCGGCTACGACCTTTTCAACTGCGACAACGGCACCTATGATGCCTGGTTCTGGGCCCATCCGCCGGTTTATGCCCCGCTTAACATGAACCTTTCATACGTGGAGCATATAAAGAAGTTCACATCAAAGCCGGTGGTATGCGCGGGCCGTCTGCAGCCTGATGCCGCGGCGGATTCCATCGCAGCCGGAAGGATCGACGCCATGGGAGTGGGGCGTCAGCTTCTGTGCGATCCCGAATACATCACGAAGATCAAAGAGGACCGTTTGGAGGAAATCCGTCCCTGCATCGCATGTCACGGAGCATGCCTGCCTTTCAACGGCCTCAACGGCAAGGGTACAGATATCGATCCCATGCATCTTGAAATGGGAAGATGCGTGCTGAATCCGTGGACGAGAAACGAGCTCAGATACTCAAAGGCAGCGGCAGAAGAACCCAAACGGATCGCCGTTATCGGCGGCGGTATCGGTGGCATGGAGACCGCGATCCAGGCGTCGCTGCGCGGGCACAGGGTAGAGCTTTATGAGAAGACAGACCGCCTGGGCGGAGTGTTCAATGCGGCTGCGGCCATGTCCTTCAAGGAGAAGGATAAGGAACTGCTTGCCTGGTATGAGCGGGAACTGAAAAAGACGGATATGGTTATTCACATGAATACCGCGATCGAAGACATAGATGCGCTGGATGCGGACGTGATCGTTATAGCCACCGGCGCCGGAGCAAGAATGCTGAACATACCCGGTGCGGAAAGGGCAGTAACGGCGGCTGACTATCTGGACGGGAAAGCATCAGGCGGCGACAACACAGTTATAATAGGCGGAGGCCTTACGGGCTGCGAGATCGCTTATGAGCTGGCGCTGCAGGGAAAGCATCCGCAGATAGTGGAAATGACGGAGCATCTTGTGGGAGCAAGGGGCATCTGCATGGCGAACTCGACGATGCTCAGGGAGCTGCTCAGATTTCATGAGGTGCCGGCGCACATGTGCTCGACAGTGGAGGAGATAACGGAAGACAGCGCAGTCATCAAAACTCCTGAAGGCAGGGTGACGATACCTGCCGATACTGTTATAATGTCGGTGGGGTATTCGCCGGACGGAACGTTTGACGGATACAGGAAGAAGAAAAGAACGAAGAACGGCAAAAAGGTGTATTTCGCCGGCGACTGCGACAGTGTCGGAAGCCTGAAAACAGTCATAAAACAGGCCTACGAGCTGGTACAGGAGATATCATACGGAAAAAAGCACAGATAAAAGCAGAGGAGCCGATATGACAGGACAGAACATACGCCCCTTTATAACAGCCCTGGACCGCATATATATTGCGGACGCAAACGGGAATACACTGGCGGAGATAACGTTCCAGCCGGTGCAGAAGGGGGTCTACAATATCACTCATACATACGTGGATAAAGCCCTGCGGGGGCAGGGGATCGCCACGGAGCTCGTAAAGGCTGCGGTGGACGAGATCCATTTCAGGAGAGGCACGGTCACTGCCACCTGCACCTATGCTTCCGACTGGCTTTTACGACACAGGATCTGAAAGAAAAAACGGAGGGACGCCATCGGACGCGTTCTGCCCGGGTGTGTCCCTCCGAAAATACACAAAAATCCAGTATTTACGCGTGTTTTCCGGCAGAAAAAAATTGACACGGAGCCTTTGAATTGCTATAATTACACGGTGTGTGCGCCACACGGTGTTTTTTTGTTGACTAAAAAATAAGATCGGGAAACATCATGTATACGCACATAATATTATAAACAGGAGGTGAAAATAATGCCCACATTTAACCAGTTAGTAAGAAAGGGAAGACAGACTTCAGTCAAAAAGTCAACCGCCCCCGCTCTTCAGAGGAGCTTCAATTCTCTTCACAAGCAGATGAAGAACATCTCATCGCCCCAGAAGAGAGGCGTTTGTACGGCTGTTAAGACTGCTACCCCTAAAAAGCCTAACTCAGCCCTGCGTAAGATCGCCAGAGTACGTTTGTCAAACGGTATCGAAGTTACGAGCTATATCCCCGGCGAAGGTCACAACCTTCAGGAGCATAGTGTCGTTCTTATCAGGGGCGGAAGAGTAAAGGACTTACCCGGTACCAGATATCATATTATCCGCGGTACCCTGGATACGGCCGGTGTCGCCAAGAGAAGACAGGCCCGTTCAAAGTACGGCGCTAAGAGACCTAAAGACGCTAAATAAAGATCGGGATACTTTTTCGCAGCGAATGTAGCATTATTTTTACTTGACATAAATAGATGTGAGTTCGAGCGCGAACACCCGGAAGCCCGGGTGAGTACCTGTGAATTAAGAAATTTTAAGGAGGGAAGTAACGTGCCTAGAAAAGGACATATTGCAAAAAGAGACGTTCTGGCCGACCCGATCTATAATAGCAAGCTCGTTACCAAGCTTATCAATAACGTAATGCTTGACGGTAAGAAGGGTGTTGCTGAGAAGATCGTGTACGGAGCACTTGATGAAGTTTCCCGCAAGACCGGAAAGGATGCGCTTGAAGCTTTCGAAGAGGCCATGAATAACATCATGCCTGTTCTCGAAGTTAAGGCAAGGCGTATCGGCGGTGCTACTTATCAGGTGCCTATCGAGGTTAGACCGGACAGAAGAAGAACACTTGGACTTCGCTGGATGGTGACCTTCGCCCGTAAGAGAGGCGAAAGAACGATGCAGCAGAGACTGGCAGGAGAGATCATGGACGCCATCAACGGAGCAGGCGCTTCCGTTAAGAGAAGAGAAGACATGCACAAGATGGCAGAATCCAACAAGGCGTTCGCTCATTTCCGCTGGTAATAACTGCAGGATCTTACAAAGATCGTTTTAAGAAACTTGTCAACTGTTTACTTGGGAGGAAGATCCTTGGCTGAAAGAGAATACCCGCTGGAGAGAACAAGGAATATCGGCATCATGGCTCACATCGATGCGGGGAAGACTACGCTCACGGAGCGTATCCTCTACTATACCGGTGTTAACTACAAGATCGGAGATACTCATGAAGGCACTGCGACCATGGACTGGATGGAGCAGGAGCAGGAACGCGGGATCACAATAACCTCCGCCGCCACCACATGTCACTGGACGCCTCAGGAGTTCAACAAAACGAAGACCGATGCTCCTGAATACCGTATCAACATCATCGATACACCGGGACACGTGGATTTTACCGTTGAGGTGGAGCGTTCGCTCCGTGTGCTCGACGGTGCGGTAGGTGTCTTCTGTGCCAAGGGCGGCGTAGAGCCGCAGTCTGAAAACGTCTGGAGGCAGGCCGATACATACAACGTTCCCAGAATGGCGTTCATCAACAAGATGGATATCATGGGAGCTAATTTCTACGGCGCTGTATCTCAGATAAAGGAAAGGCTCGGAAAAAACGCCGTACCCGTACAGCTTCCTATCGGCAAGGAAGAGACCTATAAGGGCCTCATCGATCTCTTCGAAATGAAGGCGTATATCTATAACGACGATCTAGGCGTAGACATCACCGTTACGGATATCCCCGAAGAGATGAAGGATGAAGCCGAAACATATCGTATGGATATGATCGAAAAGATCTGCGAGCAGGATGATGACCTCATGATGCTCTACCTCGAGGGAGACGAGCTCCCCGTGGCAGATCTTAAGAAAGCACTCAGGAAAGCCACATGCGAAAGCAAGATAGTTCCCGTTTTCTGCGGTTCCGCTTACAGGAATAAGGGCGTCCAGAAGCTTCTGGACGGCATTGTGGAATATATGCCCGCACCCACGGACATACCTTCCATAGAAGGAACGGATCTCAAGGGAAAGCCGGTACAGAGGCATTCATCGGACGATGAACCCTTCTCGGCGCTGGCCTTCAAGATCATGACGGATCCCTTCGTAGGGAAGCTTGCATTCGTAAGAGCATATTCAGGAACACTGAGCGCAGGCTCATATACATTGAACTCTACAAAGGACAAAAAGGAACGCGCTGGCAGGATCCTGCAGATGCACGCCAACAAGAGAAGCGAGCTGGAAATGCTCTACTCCGGCGATATCGCAGCCATCGTGGGATTCAAGTTCACGACCACAGGCGATACGATCTGCGACGAGAACCACCCCGTTATCCTCGAGTCCATGGAGTTTCCGGAGCCTGTTATCGACGTAGCTATAGAGCCCAAGACAAAGGCCAGCCAGGGTAAGATGGGCGAGGCCCTTGCAAAGCTCTCGGAGGAGGATCCCACGTTCAGGGCCCATACGGACCCCGAGACGGGACAGACCATCATCTCCGGCATGGGCGAGCTTCATCTGGAGATCATAGTGGACAGACTTCTCCGCGAGTTCAAGGTGGAGGCTAACGTCGGTGCTCCCCAGGTAGCATACAAGGAGACCATCACAAAAACGGCTGATGTGGATTCGAAATATGCGAAGCAGTCCGGCGGACGCGGTCAGTACGGACACTGCAAGGTCAGGTTCGAGCCCATGGATCCCAACGGCGAGGAGACGTTCAAATTCGAGTCATCTGTCGTCGGAGGGGCGATCCCCAAGGAATACATACCTGCTGTAGGGGCCGGCATCGAAGAAGCCACCCACGCAGGCATCCTCGGAGGATTCCCGGTACTCGGCGTGTATGCGGACTGCTACGACGGTTCCTACCACGAGGTGGATTCCAGCGAACTTGCCTTCCACATCGCAGGCTCAATGGCATTCAAGGAGGCCATGAGTTAGGCGGATCCGGTGCTTCTGGAGCCCATCATGAAGGTGGAGATCTCGATGCCGGAAGAATACATGGGCGATGTCATCGGCGACCTCAACGGAAGAAGAGGGCGTATCGAAGGATTTGAGGATATAGCATCAGGGAAGATGATAAAAGCTTATGTTCCCCTGGCAGAAATGTTCGGCTATTCCACGGACCTCCGGTCCAGGACCCAGGGCAGAGGAAACTACTCGATGTTCTTCGAAAGATACGAGCAGGTGCCCAGGAACATCCAGGAAAAGATCCTTATGACACATGCGGTAAATTAAGGCTTGAAGACGGGTGCTAAATAAAATATAATATAAATGTTGTGCAGATAATTAAAGTAAATAACCATTAATAAAACCATTAATTAAATTTGGAGGATTTTAAAGAAATGGCAAAAGCTAAATTTGAGAGAACCAAACCCCATTGCAACATCGGTACCATCGGTCACGTAGATCATGGTAAAACAACCCTTACAGCTGCTATCACCAGAGTACTTTCACTTAGAGTTCCCGGCAACTCATATACAGATTTCGAGCATATCGACAAGGCT
>JAFRYJ010000084.1 GCA_017437705.1 Lachnospiraceae bacterium | reverse complement strand
TTCGTTCCCAATATATCCTTCGGAGTACCTGTGCTGAAGTCTGTAAGGAAATGCACGGACGCTGTTCTCGACGTGCATCTTATGATCGAGGAGCCGGTGTGCTACGTAAAGGTCTTTTATGAGGCAGGCGCCGACATCATAACGGTACACGCCGAAGCATGCGGGGACCTTCCCGGAACGCTTGACGTGCTTAAGGATCTGGCGGAGAGAGGGGACAGGCCTCTCAAATACGGCATCGTGCTCAATCCGGAAACGCCGGTCTCGGAGGCTGTCCCTTATATCGATAATGTATACATGATCCTCTTAATGGGCGTGCACCCGGGCTTCGGCGGACAGAAGTTCATAGAGGAGGTCTACGGAAAGATCGAAGAGCTTTCGGGCATCATAGAGGAAAGGGGTTCATCCTGCCTTATCGAGGTGGACGGAGGTACGAACAGGGAAAATGCGGAACGTCTGGCAATGGCGGGCGCCGACATTATCGTTGCGGGCAGTGCGGTATTCTCCGGCGACCCGGTGAGGAATACGCTGGAGCTTATCGAAAAAATCAGATAAAAGATATCAGAAACAGGGAATACCTACACATGTAAGTATTCCCTCTTTTATTGTATAATCACACATATCAGACAATAAACCGGGCATGATGCCCGGGGAGGAGGACGATGCAATGAAAATCAGAACAGAAAGGCGCGGATCGGGAGCATTGCGTATCCTGCTGTGCTGCCTTTTGACTGCCGTAATGATCTGCATGGCAGCCTGCGGCAAAAAGGACGGAGGCGAAGGGCAGGAAAGCGGGCAGGGACCGGATCAAAGCGCTGCCTTCGTTATCACGAAGCAGCCTGAAAGCGTAACGGTATCATATCCTGCCGGAGCATCATTTACGGTAGAGGTGGATGATGCTGATGCCGTAGGATCATATCAGTGGGTGATGGTCGATATTGAGGGAAACGAATTCGTGCTCAGCGGGACATCGGCCTGTACGGATACACTTGTTCTGCCGTCTACCCAGATGAGGGACAATGACCTCAGGTTTTACTGCATCATTACGGATAAGGACGGAAATGAGGTCAGGACGGAGCAGGCAGTGCTGTCGAAGGATAACAGGGAGGAGAACAAACCCGTCGTTTACATATGTGAATACGCGATCGAACCGGGGCAGACCCTGGACCTTTCCGAGGTAGAGCTGGCAGACGGGAGCAGGCTCGGAAGCGGGACGGTCACCTTCGATGAGAATGCAAAAGACATCAGAGTAAAAGACCTCGACTATGATAATTCCAAAACCATGGCCGATCTGGTATGCGGGTCCAACGTAGGCTTAAGCCTGGACTATCATATGCCGGACGTGGATGAATATACGGTCACATTCGAGGGTAAAAACCGCATATTAAACACATATTTCAACGAGGAATACAACGCAGGCGGTATACCTGTTGATTTTTATCTGACAGGCGAAGTACAGAAGCCTCTGGTAACGTTCACCGGCGACGGTACGCTGGAGATAATCAACGGATACAACGCCATCCGGGTCATCGGAGACCTGGACATAGATATCGATATCACGGTAAAGCAGAACAGAGAGGTATATTCCGACGGCATCTGCGCCGAGAATCTGAAGATCTCCGAAGGACATAAGCTGGAGCTTGAAGTATACGGCGCCGCACTCTATGCAAAGGGCAACGTTTACATTGACGGCGCCGAAGTGTCCGTTAAGGCCCATGCGCCCCATATAAGCATGGGTACCGCGACAAAGAACGTGATCCAGGGAAACGGAAGCGTCGTTATCGAGGATTCAAAGCTGGATCTGACTGCTGATGTCGATCCCGAGATCTGCAGCAGCGTCGGAGGGTATTCGGGTATACTTGCAGGTGCAGACCTTTATATTTCCGGAAGTAATGTTTCCTACTCCGTGACCGCAAAGAAGGGCGAAAAGGTCTATGCCGCCAGCTTCGTGGGGCTCTCCGCGGATTACATTGATATAAGCGATGATTCCAATATAAACATCAGCATGGATACGCCGGAGATCTTCAACGCTTTCGGAATGTATTCGGGCGGCAGCATGGAGATCAACGGCAGCACGGTCAGCGTGGATGTGCATACATCGGGCTATGTCTACGGCATTGCGGCCGAGGGAGAGACAGCTTCCATCGATTCAGACGTAGATGTGACGGCCGCTGCTTACGATGATTACGGATATGCAGAGGCTTACGGCATCATGGCCGGTGAGCTGCGGATCGATTATTCGGAAGCCGGCATGAAGGTGAGAAGCTTTGCGGAAGGCGGAATGGCCGTGGGATGCGATCCCGGAGACAGGGTGACTGAACCCGTGGAATATGAAGAAGGCTTTGAGTCCAAGGCGATAAAACTTGAGGGGGCGGTATGCTCAACGCCCGAAAGGAATGCCGTGGCTCCCGGCAGCGTTGTGGAGGAGAACGGAGACGGGACTCGATCCTATCTGCCGGTGGAGACATATTACGACTTAAACGATACGTCAAAGCCCGCGGAGGAAGTCATCTTTACGGCGGAGTAAAGAGGCGGATCAGTGCCGGGACGGATCGCGTAAAAGGCCGGTTGGTCAAATAGTGAATTGACATCATCGGCGTGCTGATGATAGTCTAAATGCAATACAGTTTGTATATAAAGAACATAGAGTTTATTTCAGCAAAAAGGAGAGAAAAATATGGCATTGATCAAAACCAATATCGATGAAGCAATTGCCCGCGTAGAGGACTGGAAAGGAAAAGAGATTTCCTATGAGCCTATAGTAGGCGGTATTACAAATCCCAATTTCAAGGTCACTGTTGACGGTACAAACTACTTCCTCAAGATCCCCGGAGCTGGAACGGATTATATCGACAGGGACAACTGTCATGTGGCTAACCAGATCGCATCCGATGCAGGCGTAGGAGCAAAGGTATGCTATTACTATTCCGATACGGGCGTTGAGATCTTCGAGTGGCTGGAGGGCTACAGACAGGTAACATTCGGCGACGTATACGATCAGAAGATGTTCGAGGGCATGATCACTGCCATCGAGAAATACAACAATTCCGGCATGGAGATGCCTCTCGTTCAGTCCGTATTCGATCAGACCTGGGAAATGATCGACCGCGCAAAGCAGGGCGATTATCTTCCTCCCTGGCATGACAGAGCAGAGTTCATCGTTAAGAAGACAGAGGAAGCCTTCGATACTTACGGAAGGATACTGAAGCCCTGCCATAACGACTACTGGACGAACAACATGATGGCCGACGAGAATGATGTCATCAAGATCGTCGATTTCGAATATGCATCAATGAACGATCCTTCCTACGATCTGGCTATCGTTTCCACCAGCAACTACTTCACAGAGGCCATGGACGAGTACATGATCAAGGTATACACCGGCGGCGAGTTCGACGACATGCTGTTCGCAAGGACAAAGCTGATGGAGATCACCGGCGATATCAAATGGAGCTACTGGGCACTGCAGCAGTACATGTTCTCCGATGTTGATTTCGACTACATGGAGTGGTACGGCGTTAACTGCTCAAGGCCTATGGCAAAATGGCAGGATCCCCGTTTCGATACATGGCTTAACAAGCTGAACGGAAAGCCCATTTTCAAGACAAGAAGGAAATAAGCTGTTGATTATGGCGAACTGTCAGAGCATCAGGAGGTGCGCCGTGGGACTATTCGGATCAAAAAAGGAAGAACCGAAAATGACGGTTCAGGAGCTTTTCGGGACAGATTGCCTGGAAGAGATAAAGGCAGTCATAGGGCCTAAATATGCGGCAAACGGATACCCGAAAAAATACATGGATTTTGCCGGGGTCATCCTTGAAGCGGCAGATCATCCCGACCGGGAATGTACGAAGAAGGAGTTCGGCACCTGTATATTCGCCGCGGGCTGCTTTACGAAGCTGGAGCCCGAACTTGAGCCGATGCTTACCGCGGCGATAAAGAAGTATAAGAAAATGTAGATCACAGTAACTGCATACGCGGTTCCGGAAATGCCCGGGGCCGCGTTTTGCTTTGGACTGTACCATATATTCATGATATCTTTTCCGGGCGGGCGGAAACTATTCCGTGCAGTTTTTTATGATAACGTGGTATACTGTTTTTCAGTATAACGGCTTTGGGATCAGAGCCGCTGCATTCTGATGAAAGAATGCCTGAGGCATTTTTACGGGAAAGGAAAAACTATGTTTTGCTGGAATTGCGGAAACGAAATCAAGGAAGGTGCAAAATTCTGTCCGAAGTGCGGTGCGCCTGTAAAGGAGCCTAAAGATAATGCCGCGGAGCAGCCGATATCTGCCACGGATGATACAGGCTCTGCAGCTTTTGAGGCAGAGGAGGATCTTGCGGGGTATGCCACGGCGATACTGCCGGAGATACCTGAAGATATAGCAGATACGGTATCGGATGATATAGGCGACGCCACGGTGGTTCTGCCGGAGATACCTGAAGATATAGCGGATACGGTGTCGGATGAGATAGGCGACGCTACAGTGGTACTGCCTGATGAGGCCGAAGAGATAACCGTGAAGATAACGGATGCGGTGGGAGACAGGACTGAGATACTGCCTGTTGTTTCCGAGGAAACGGTTCAGACTGCCGCAGCCGCACCGGCTGCGGAGGAGGAGTTGAAAGAGGCCATCGGCGATACAGACCCCATGGCTGCGGGGGCGGAGATCCTTCAGGATGAAACGGTGATCCTGCCTGACGACACGGTACTCCTTGAAGCCGAACAGGAGGAGATCGCTGCGGGAGCAGCAGCGGCAGC
>JAFRYJ010000083.1 GCA_017437705.1 Lachnospiraceae bacterium | reverse complement strand
TCGGTAGTATATCAGCTTCCCAAGCTGAGGAGGCGGGTTCGATTCCCGTACCCTGCTTCTTTTTATGCAGTAAAATCAGGATTTCGCTGTTCAGGTACTCGTAAGGCTCGAACCTGATCAGATCATTGAATTCCCTCTTAGTGTCACTCATTTTTTTCCTTTCTGATACAATAATACTTTTTGCAGAGCCCTTCATCATTATCCGGTTCTCAAAACCCGCATAAATATGCCCCCCAGAGCAGCGGCCATCACCTCTGCCAGAACAACCGAATACCAGATGCCGTCCACGCCAAGCAGCCCCGGCAAAAGAAGCACCGCTCCAAGCTCAAAAACAAAGGTCCGGAAAAATGATATCAATGCCGATACCTGCCCGTTGTTCAGCGAAGTAAAATAGGCCGAACTGAAAATAGCCATTCCGGTGAACAGATACGCAAACGAAATGATCCTGAAGGCATGAACAGCGTCCGGTATCAGCTGCACGGAATTCTTAAGAAACAGGATGGAAAACGGACGCGCAAGCACTTCCGAGAGTACAAACATAACTGAGGATGTGACTGCGATGATCACCAGGCTCCTTCTCAGCAGATTCTTAAGCTCATCATGATCCTTTGCGCCGTAATGGAAGCTGAATGCCGGTCCCGCCCCATTGGAATATCCCACGAAAATTGCCGAAAAGATCAGGCTGACATACATAAGCAGGCCATATATGACTACTCCGTCCTCCCCCGCATACTTAAGCAGCTGAATATTATAGACGATCCCTACGAGCGATACGGCGGCTTCCGCCATGAATTCCGAAGAACCGTTCAGGCAGGACTTCACAAGCGCCCTCCCATCCCATGAAGGCTTTACCAGCTTTAAGAGGCTATTGTTCTTTCGGCTGAAATAAACAAGCGGGAATATTCCTCCCACCGTCTGAGTTAAAGCCGAGGCTGCCGCGGCCCCCGCAAGCCCCCACTTAAAGCCGATAATAAAAAGCGCATCCAGCAGAATATTACACAGTCCCGAGCATACCGTAACGACAAGGCCCAACACCGGCTTTTCGGCAGTGACAAAGAAAAGCTGGAACTCATACACCAGTATCCACGCAGGCAGTGCCAGGATAAAGATCCGCCCATAAAGAACGCTGTTTTCAAGGAGTTTCCCTTCTGCGCCAAGCCAGGACGAAATCCGGCGCATAAAAATAAAGCCCGGCACCGTCATAAGAAAACCAAGGCAGGAAGATGCAGACACGATCAGGGAAAACAGGCTGTTCGCCCGTTTGTGATCTTTTTCTCCCAAAGTCTTTGCGATCAGTGCACTCCCGCCCACGCCGAACATATAACCGATAGTTCCCATGATATTCAGTACGGGTATGATCAGATTGACAGCCGCGAATTCCGTCTTTCCCGCAAAATTTGCGACAAAATAACCGTCCGCAATGATGTACAGGGATGTAAATATATTCATCACAATGGACGGCAGCGTAAACCGCAGCAATTTACTGTATGTAAATGTATCTGATAAATGAATCCGTGATCTCATGCCTCGTTAAATAGAATGATGCCATTGCTTCCGTCGTACACCACACAGAGATTATATTATTGACCACCGTATTATACATAATGGAGGTTATATTCTTGAATGCCGACGGAGCCCCCTCTTTTACGATCTCAGTTATGTATTCCCTGCCCAGGGCGAATTTTCCCTGAAGTAAGATGGCGTGTTCCTT
>JAFRYJ010000082.1 GCA_017437705.1 Lachnospiraceae bacterium | reverse complement strand
GCAAGCACTAAAACATTTTGGTTGTGAATTTGCATTTGTGTCGCCCAAAAGTTTGGCAATGCCTGATTACATCACAGAAGAATTAGATGAAAACAAAACAACGTGGCAAGTGCTGCCTGATTTAGAAAGTGCGATTGAATGTGTATGTTACCGTCTTCATCGGCAGGCCTTCGTAAAAATGGAACCTTCCCTGCAGGGCGACGGTCTTCGTTCCTCCGATGGTTCCGAACACCATCCTGTCCTCATGGCCCTCTATATCCGACACAGGGAACCCCGGTATGTCCTCATAGGAGATATACTCCTTATCCTCCATGGCGTCGACTACCGCACCCAGACCGGATCCCAGGATGATCCCCAGGACCGGTTCGGCATCCGTCTTCGCCTTTATCGCCTTTGCAGACGCTTCTATATCATCGTAAAACATGTTTATCCCTTCCTTCAGGCCTTCCCTGCGGAGCCCGTGAGCATTATCTTCTCTTCTACCACCTGCTTAAGAGCCTTAAGGGGCTCCTCGTTGGCCCTGCTGACCCAGATGTTCATGTTGGCCGCGCTGTCCAGCTTTTTTTTAAGCTCCGTATAATATACACCCACGATCTCCGAATAGATATTCAGCTTGCAGATACCAAGTTCAATAGCTCTTTTTACCTGATCCTCCGGTGTTCCGGAGCCGCCGTGAAGCACCAGGGGAACGGTGCTCAGGCTGTTGAGCTCCTCAAGCCTGTCAAACTTAAGCTCGGGCTTCTTTACATATACGCCGTGAGCCGTACCGACGGCCACCGCCAGCATGTCTACGCCGGTTTTTTCGATGAATTCCTTCATTTCAGCGGGATCCGTAAGATGATCGTCGGGATCGTCGTATTCAGCATCATTTTTTAGCTCGCCCGAAATGATGCCGTCGCCCACATGCCCCAGCTCCGCCTCCACGGTGCAGCCAGCTGCATGGGCGTATTCCGCAGCCTCCGCCGAAAGCCTTACGTTCTCCTCAAAGGGAAGGACGGACGCGTCGTACATGACCGAAGTAAATCCCTTGTCCACGCATTCCTTCAGAAGGTCCATATCCGTTGAATGGTCCAGGTGGATCGCCACCGGAACAGATGCGTTCTCCGCCAGGATCCTTACCGTGCTGATCCAGCAGTCCAGCATGATGCCCTTAAGATCCGGCGTCAGCCCCATGATGATCACCGGCGCCCTCAGCTCCTCCGCCGCTTCTATGACGGCATGGGCCATCTCCGCCGTACTGGCGTCAAAGGCTCCCACACAGTATCTTTCATTTCTTGCCTTTAAAAGCATTTCTTTTGTGTTTACGATGGACATGGGCTCCTCCTGTATGCTCCTGCCGTATGTATAAATTATTCCATCAAATAAAGATGCGGTATCGTCCGCATCTTTATTCTGGATTCTGTATCAATTATTGTCAATTAAAAGTATAGGCAGGATCTGGCCGTATCCCGCATCAGATGCTCCATCCGCTGCCTGCGGCCTGAAGCTCCGTCATGCGTTTGAAAACGCTCCCTTTTCCGGCAAGAAGCTCCTCCGGCCTTCCTTCTTCCACCACTTTTCCGTCAGAAAGCACGATGATATGGTCGGCAGCCTCCACCGTACGCATCCTATGGGCTATTACGAGAACGGTTTTACCACTCAGCAGTCTTGACAGTGCTCCCTGGACCTTCGTTTCGTTCTCAACGTCAAGGGATGCCGTAGCCTCATCCAGAAGGACCACAGGGGCGTTCTTCAGAAGCGCTCTGGCTATGGATATCCTCTGACGTTCGCCGCCCGAGAGCTTCGCGCCGTTCTCGCCTATGGGCGTTGCATAGCCCTGAGGCAGCTTGTGTACGAACTCATCACAGTTAGCAGCAGCGGCTGCTGCCAGCACCTCTTCGTCCGTGGCGCCGTGTTTGCCGAGCCTTATGTTCTCCATCACGGTGTCATCAAAAAGCACAACGTCCTGGAACACCATTGAATAATCGCTCAGGAGCACCTCCGGATCCACTGTGGTTATGTCCACGCCGCCCAGTGTGATGCTGCCCTCCGAGGCGTCCCAGAGCCTCGCGGCCAGTCTGGCACAGGTGCTCTTTCCCGAGCCCGACGGACCCACAAGCGCCGTGACCTCGCCTTCCCTGGCCATAAAGCTTACGTCCTTCAGCACCTGCTTGTCATCATAGGCAAAGCCCACGTTCTTAAACTCTATATCATGGCCTTTAGGGCTGAAGGATTCGCTTCCTTCCGCCGACGGGGTGTCGTATATCTCCATCAGGCGGTCGGCGGACACCTGTGAAACGAACATTTCTGCGATAAGGGCCAGGCTCTGGTCAAAGG